>JAEXPG010000187.1 GCA_023447015.1 Verrucomicrobiota bacterium | reverse complement strand
TCGCCGCCGAGGCGGTCCTGCAGCTCGCGCAATGTGCCCTCGGCGTGCATGCGACCGTGGTCGACGATGCCGATGCGGTCGCAGAGCGACTCGGCCTCCTCGAGGTAGTGCGTGGTGTAGAGCACGCTCACGCCCTCGGCGCGCAGGCCGCGGATGAACTCGAGGATGTTGAGGCGCGCCTGCGGGTCGATGCCCACAGTGGGCTCGTCGAGCAGGATGAGTTTCGGGCGGTGGAGAAGGGCGCAGCCGAGATTCACGCGGCGCTTCATGCCGCCGGAGAAGGTCTTCACGGCGTCCTTGGCGCGATCGGCGAGCGTGAGCGCGGCAAGCAGCTCGGCGGCGCGGGCGCGGGCGGTCTTCGCGTCGAGGCCGGCGAGGCGTCCCCAGAATTCGAGGTTCTCGGCGGCGCTCAGCTCCTCGTAGAGCGCGAGTTCCTGCGGCACGACGCCCATGACACGCTTGGCCGCCTGCGGGTCGGCGGCGAGCGGCTGGCCGGCGACGGTGATGCGGCCACCGTCGGGTTGGAGCAGGCCGCAGATCATCGAGATGGTGGTGGTCTTGCCGGCGCCGTTTGGGCCGAGCAGGCCGTAGATCTCGCCCGGGCGCACGGCGAAGCCCACATCGGCGACGGCCTGGACGGCGCCGAAGGCCTTGGAGAGGTGCTCGACTTGGAGCAGGGGTGTCATGGTGGCGAGACTGCGGGAGGCGGTCCGCGGAGTCGAGCGGACGGAAGTCATGGTGGGCCGGTGGAAAGTCATGGGGCCGGTTGGGGATGAGTCGAACGCCGGCGGCCGGCGAGCGGTTCCGCCTGTGCGGATGGGCGCCGCCAGGGGTGGACGTTGCGTTTGTGGGCAGCCCAGGCTGCCCGGCGGGGCGCTGGTGCAGACGATCCTCCGGCGATGGGCGCCGGGCCGTCGGTCAGAGCTCGGCGCCGAGAGCGAGGATCACCTGCGGTGTCGATGGGACGCCAGCGAGACCGAGGGCGAGCAACGCGGCGCCGGCCACCGGCGTCAGCTCGGCCGGGACGACGTTTGCCGTGGGCACTTCCCAATCGATGGCGGCGCGGATGATCGGGGAGAACGTGGCGGCGGTTGCGGTGCTGCCGGAGAGGACGACCTCCGGACGGCCGGACGGGAAGAGGCGTTGGGCGACGGCGCGGACCATGTTGGCCAACTCGGTGGCGCCGCGGGCGAGGAGCTCCTGTGCGGCGGTGTCGCCGGCGGCGGCGCAGGCCATCACGTCCTCGGCGAGGCGGGCGACCTCGTGGCGGGCGAGCGAGCCGTTGTGCAGACGGGTGACGATCTCGCGGAGGTTGGCGACCTGGAGGCGCGCGAGCACACGTTCGCGCAGGGCGGTCGCGGGGCCGCGGCCGTCGTCGCCGCGGATGGCGGCGCCCACGGCGCGTAGTCCGAGCCAGTAGCCTCCGCCCCCGTCGTCGAGGATGGAGCCCCAGCCGCCCGCCTGCCAGGTGTCGCCGGTGACGGTGCGGCCGTAGCAGGACGATCCGGTGCCGGCGATGAGCGCGATACCCGGGCGGCCGGCGAGCCCTCCGGCCAACGCGATGCGAATGTCGTGATCGATGCCGACCGCCCTGGGTGTCTCGGCGAGGGAGAGTTGTCGTGCGATCTCGAGCCAGCGGGACCGCGCCTCGGGGGAGGACACCGCGGCCATGCCGAGGAACGCGGCGGTGCAGGGGGTGGGCGCGAGCTCGGCGGACGCGAAGGCGACGCACACCGCGGTGCGGACTGAGTCGGCGGCGCCGTCCCAACCGGCGTGGAGATGGTTGGCCACCCCGCCGGTGCCGAGGCCGAGTACGCGGCCATCTTCGTCGCAGAGGAGTGCACGGGTGGCGGTGCCGCCGCCGTCGATGCCGAGATACAGCGCCATGTTCGGCGGCGAGATTTCGCGATCGGGACCGGGGTCGCAAGCTCCGTGGTGTGGATTGGTTGGGCTCGCGGCGGGGCCGGTGGCGGTTCTCGCGGAGCCATCGCGGTGGTGCTCCGCGCCGGTCGGGGGCCGTCCGCCGGCTGGACATATCGCGTCGCGGTAGGCAGAGTCCGGCGACGCAGCGAACCCCGAACGCGGAGGACCTCGATATGAGCCATGTTTCGAAACCCCACCGTCACCAGACTCCGGAACACCAGAAAGTCGCGCAGGCCTATGCGGTGCGCGTCGTGATCGGGAAGACCATGGTCGTGCTCACTGCCGGTGTCGCGTTGTCGCTGCTGTTCCTGCAGGAATCCGTGCGTTCGCCGGTGTCGATCGGGTTGATGGCCTTTGGTGCCCTGTGTGTGGTCGCGGCCTTCATCGGCGATTTCCCGGCCTTTGCGCGGTGTCCCGGTTGCGGCGCGAGAATGAGAGTCCGGACGAATCAGGACCCGCAACCCCGCAAGCGCTTCCGCTACCTTGTCTGCCCCAAGTGCGAGCAGCGGGTCGATCTGGAGTAGGGGCGGGAGGCGAGGTTCCGGAGTCCCGTCCCCTGCCTCTTGTCCTCGGCTGGGGCGTCAGGGAATCCGAACCGGTGTCCGTCGCGATCGATTGTCCTGTGTGCGGTCGCGCGGCGGGATGGCGCTGACGGTCGACCGGAGCGAGGCGTGCAAATTTCTGCATCTGCTTCCCCTTGGGGTGAGCAAACGCACGGTCGGGCGGTGCCCGGTGTGTGCGGTCGGCCTGAGGACGCGACCTATGGGCGCCGCACACTCGAGCATCGAGGGCTTCCGCTTCGGCCGATGCCGCTGACGCCCCATGGTTGCCGCCGAGGTTTCGGGAAACGCGTCGCGAGGGAGGGATCCAGTTTGCTGGCTCGGCCGAGTCCCGCGGTCGCAGAAGTTCTTTGACAGTATCCTCTCAACGAGGGCATTCTGGTGATTCGCTGCTTACGCAACCCATGAACACATTCCTTCGTTCCCTGCTTCTGACCGGCGGTTTGGCCGTGGCGGCGCTTCCGGTCAGCGCCCAGACCATGGTGGTCTTCAGCAATTTCGATACTGGCGACACCTACAATGCTTCGACCTTAAATGCGGTCACCGGATCAGACTCGATTCTCGGAACTGCCTACACACAGGCGATGAGCTTCACTGCATCAAGCGGTGGAACCCTGAGCTCGCTGGAATTGGCCCTGAAAAGCTATTTTGGTCCGGCGGCGGTTGACGTCAGTCTTTGCAGCAATGCCGGTGGTGCTCCCGGGGCTGTTCTGGAGGCTTGGACAGGTCCGTCGTTCACCAATCCTGCAGGTGCCATCTATTCCTATGTTTCGACGGGCACCCCTGTGGAGTTGTCGGCTGGTACCTCGTACTGGATCGTGGCGGCTCCAGGGACCAGCACGACATGGGCGGGGTGGGCTGCATCCAACGTAGCACAGAGCCAAGGCGAAGTTTCCCTCTACAATGTAAACGGCGGGGCATACCTCACGTACAGTGCCTACCGCGGTACATTCCGCGTGGCAGTCTCTGCGATCCCCGAGCCTTCGACCTATGCCGCGCTGTTCGGCGTGGCGACGCTGGGGCTGGTCGCCTGGCGGCGGCGAGCGAAGCGCTGAGCCGTGCGACCCGAGTCCGATTTTCCGCCGGTGGCCTGCGCCACCGGCTTTTTTGTGGCCGCTTCAAATGCGGTGAGAGCCGCTTTGCTCCAAAGCAGCCTGCGGCCAAAGCCAGCGTCTAGGCGCAGGCGGAAGGCCGCCGTTGGCAGGGGTGGGTTTTGCGTAGTTGACGAATGAAGCTGCGGGACCCTAGCGTCACAAGAAGTCGGTAACAGCCATCGCACACCCTATGAGTCCACGCCTTCTCTCGCTGCTGCTCGGCAGCGCCATAGCCCTCGCGGCCCTCCCGGCCGCCGCGCAAACCGTCGTCTTCAGTAATCTCGGCGCCGGGGGGAGCTATTCCACCACGGCGGCCGTTTGGGTCGGGGATGACGTGTCGAATCAGAGCATTGGTTACCGTTTCACGGCCTCGGGTTCCGGAACTTTGAATTCGATCGAGCTCGCCTTGCAACGCGGGGGGGCCACCGGTTACTTGACGTTGGGGTTGTACACGGCGGGAAGCAGTGCCCCCGCCACGCTGCTGCAGAGCTGGACCATCGCCGATGCGTTGAGTTCCTCCCTGACGTATGTGCCCTCGTTTACGCCGACAACGCTCAACGCTGGGGACTCCTACTACCTGTGCGCGGCTGTTCAAACCGGACTGCCTGCTTGGATGTGGTACAACAACAGCAACAGCGCTACTGGGGTGCGGGTGGTATCGATGAACGGGGGAGCTTGGATCAACGAAGGCATTCAGCCACAGGGCGCTTTCCGCGTGTCGGTTGTTCCTGAGCCCTCGACCTATGCTGTGCTGTGCGGCGTGGCGGCGCTGGGGCTGGTTGTCTGGCGGCGGCGGGCTAAGCGCTGAGCTGAGAGCCGACTTCTATTTTTCCGCCGGTGGCCTGCGCCACCGGCTTTTTTGTGGCCGCTCCGGGTGCGGCGCGAGGGAGTGAGTCCCGGCGCTGAGCGCAGGCTGATGTTTCTGCTCGGTGGAGACGCCTCCGCCACACCACGGCTCATCCTTCCACGTGAGGTGGCGCAGGATGCGTTCGCCGTGGTGCACCGTGCGCCTGCCGGACATCGCCCTGTCGAGGTATGACGGATTTTTCTGCAGCAGCTCGGCGAGGTGGGGGGATGCGGTTGCTTGGGCGGCGCGGGGAAGGCGGAAGCGACCGGACGGAATATCTGGAACTCAGGGAACCAGGAACCGGAGGACGGATTTGGTCTGCCGCACGAGGTCGGAGCTGGAAAGGCGGACGGATGCGTGGGTGGCTATCCGTTTCGCTAAAGCAACAGGAACCCGAAACCACAGATTTCACGGATGAACATGGATCATCCTGTGACCATCCGTGGCAGTGCGTGTGGTCACAGCCGTCTTCCCGAGAAGAGAACGGGGTGGTCAATCTCCGCCTCGATCGATCAGCAGTGTCGCTTTCCCTCAACGGCCGCAACCCGGCGCGCGTCTACGCTGAGATCCAGATGGATGGTCCCGGCCTGAGCGCGACCCGTTGCCGCGCACGTGCCTGATCGGCGGTTGCGCGGCATCGGCGGGAGTGACGCCACCCTTGGCGGAGCCGACACTGTCGAATACCAGCTGCGCGAGGGCGAGGTGCCGGCTTTCCGGGGCTGCGGACAGGAGGGCGTGCGTTACTTCACCTGCACTTCGTAGGCGTTGCCGTTGGCGAGGAGAGCGTAGCTGCCCGGGGGCAGTGCGGTGTTGGCCACGAGGAGCGTGATCTGGCGCTCGGGTTCGGTGAGCGTGGCGGCGATGCGCGTGCTCAGGAAACCGGCGATCTCGGGGGTGACGCGGAAGAGGTCGGCGATGCGCTTGCTGCCCATGAGCGGCTTCCGGGCGGGCGCCAGTTCGACGCCGGGATAGTCGGCGAGCGCCTCCGGATACTGCGCGACCAAGTCGGCCGAGGGCGGAGTCACGACGCCAACATAGACGATCACGACGGCCGCGCCCTGCGGGATGGCCGGGGGCAGGTCCTTCCCGTCGAAGACCAGTTCGGCGACCTTGACGGGGGCGTCCTTGCGACCGGACATCTTGGCGAGGCGGGCGTTGGCGGAGTTGACGGGATGGCCGTTGTTGGACGGCAGCCGCTGCCAGGTGTCGCCGATCAATGCGTACGCGCCGACGGACTTCGGCCAGTCGGGCAGGCTGGCCGGCGCGGCCACGGCGCCGCCGCCGAGGTTGAAGGTCAGCGTCCAGTCGGCGTCGTGCTCGATCTTGCCGTCGAGGGTGCGGTCGCCGATGTCGAGCCGCAGCGTGTACTTGGCGTCGAGGATGAAGAACGGCACGCGCAGGTCGTTGTCGGTGTCGGGCTTGCCGCTGGTGCTGGCCATCTGGAGCTTGCGGGTGGTGAAGTCGACGGAGCCGGCGAGGCGGAGCGAGACGCCCTGCCGTTGGCGGGATTCGACGACGGCTTCGACGGTGCCGTCGTCGTCGGCGCGGGTGAAGCGGATGCGGGCGGGGGTGGTGAAGCCGTCGCGGTGGCGGATGGTGCCGTCGTAGGCGGCGCCGCGTTTGATGCTGACGAGGACGCCGGCCTGTGCGGACTGCCGATCGGTGGTGATCCGTTCGAACTCGGCCGAGGTGATGAGCGTGAAGTCGTAGGTGAAGTAGTCGTCGGCGCCGGTGAGTGAGTCGCCCTTGAGGGCGAACGCCGGAGCGAGGTCCATGGCGAAGCCGGTGACGGAGGCCGGCTCGGCCTTGGCGACGCGGCGGCGGGCTTCGGAGGTCAGGCGAACGGGGAGATCGCCGGTGCGGTGCGGGTTGGCCGCGGTGAAGCCGCGGAACGTGCGCGTGCGGCCGGGCTGGGCGACGAGCTCGAGCTCGGCCTCAAGCTTTGCGCCGTCGTTGTCCTGCCGGGTGAACCGGAGGAGGGCGGGCACAGACTCGCCGCCGGACTTCACCGCGACGGTGCCGCGATAGGCGGCGCCCGGGCGGGTGGCGGCGAGCGCCGCTTCGTGCGCAGCGCTCAGTTCGGTGCGCGTACGCTCTAGTTCGGCGGAGGGCACGCGGGAGAAGGTGTATTTGTGGGCTGGGGATTGGCCGGCGAGGCGACCTTCGGGTTCGAGACTCAGCTCGATCGTCCAGGCCTCCTGGAGGGACAACAGCGGGCCGGCCTCGGTCACGGCCTGGTTGGCGCGGGTGGCGAGGGGGAGCTTGAGCGCGGTGAAGTCGTTGTCGGCTTCCCAGGTGCCGGTGAAGGCGCGGGTGTCGGTCCAGTCGCCCTTGTTGCGCAGGAGCGCGGTGACCTGCCGGGCGTTGGCCTTCACGGTGGCGATCTCAAGGACGAGCCCGGGGGCCGCTTCGGCGCCGGCAGCGAGCGGCTCGGCCTCGCCGAGGAAGAGCGCTCCCGGCTGGAGGGCGACGAGCAGGGCGGCCTGGCGGGCGTCGCGTTCCTGACGGAGCTGCTCGGCCGCCTGGATGCGGGCGGCGGCCAGTTTCTCGGCGAAGGCGAGGCGGGCGGCGACGAGGTTGTCGAGCGTGGCGGCGTAGGCCGGGTCGGTGACGAGGAGCGCCTTCTCCGGCTGGCTGGAGCGGGGTTTGCCGAGCGGAAGTGCGGGGGTGAAGTCGCCCGGGGCGGCCTCGAGTTTCCATCCATCGGGGCCGCGCGTGGCGGTGAGCCGGCCGGTGGCGGTGATCGCAGCGCCGGCGGTGGCGGATCTCTCGAGGAGGACGATGGTGAGCGGGTCGGCCGGCGGCTCGCCGAGCTTTGCGAGCTCAACCAGGTGGCTGCCGGTGGGCGAGGCGAGTTCGTTGGCCAGCTCCTCGAGGCGAGGGAGGCTGTCGGCGTACTTTTCGCGGAGGACGTCGGTGGTGGTTTTGCGGACGAAGAGATCGCCCGAGATGGTTCCATCGGCGGTGAAGCGCAGGGTGCGTTCCTGGTCGGTCGAGGAGACCGTCTCGAGGGCGACCTTGGTGAAATGGATCTTCCCGGCGCCGATCTGGCTGTCGAGGGACGCGAGCACAACACCTTCGCCGAGGTGGTCGCGGTATTGTGTCCAGCCCCAGAAGCCACCTCCGGCGATCACGAGCAGACCCACGATGCCGAGGAGGGCGAAGGTGGCTCCGCGGCCGTGCGGTTTGGCCGGGGGCTTGGGTGATGGCGGCACCGCGGCTTTGGCTGGGGCCGGGGGCGGCGGGGTGGTGTTGGCGCCGGGAGGAGGCGGCGTCGGTGCAGACGGTGGGGG
>JAEXPG010000155.1 GCA_023447015.1 Verrucomicrobiota bacterium | reverse complement strand
GGCTGGCCGGTTTGGCGGATGGCCTGGCCGTGGGTGACGGTCTCGCGGGCGAGCTTCTCGCAGTCGGCGGCGGAGAGGTCGGGCTGCGCGGCGAGTTGTGCGACGATCTTCGGCAGCTCGCTGGGCGGCGGCTGGTTCGCACCGGGCTGGAGCTGGATCGGCGGGGGCTGACCGCCGGCGGGCTGCGGTGCGAGGCTGGCGGCGGGCAGGGACGTGAGCGCCAGCAGCAACGGGAAGGCCGCGCGCAGGGCGGTCCGGACGGTGCTCGGGCCGGCGGGGCGACCCGCCGGGGTGGGCCGAGGCGCCGCACCACGTGCAGGCGGGTCGGTCGGAAGGAGCGTCGAGATGCGGCGGTGGGCCATGGCGGGATCAGGCGGCGCTGCCGCGGCGGCGAAGGTCACGGGGCTTGGGTGTAACCGGAAACTCGTGCCAGTAGCTCCAGAGCAGGAAAAGGAGCGCCGGGGCGAGGAACCACTGGAAACGCTCGCCGAGGCGGACGGTCTTCCGTTCGGACAGCGCGCCCTGTTTGCCGCGTTCGACGGTCTGCTGGAGGAGGGCGGGCAGGTCGAGCCAGCCGGAGGCTTCCGCGTAGGCGCCGCCGGTGGAGGAGGCGAGCTGCTTGAGGGTGGTGGGGTTGAGCTTCGACATCACCACGGCGCCGCGCTCGTCCTTCACGAAACCGCCGTCCTTGGCCGGGATGACAGAGCCGGCCTCGGTGCCGACACCCAGGGCGATCACGCGGATGCCGCGCTGTTTGAGCGTCTCGAGCTGGCCGCGCCAGTCCTCGGTGAGCGCCTCGCCGTCGCTGAGGATGATGAGGTAGCGGTCGGCGCCCGCCTCGTTGGAGAACGCCTCGAGCGCGGCCTTGAGCAGCCGCGCGTAGTCGGTGCCGCCCTCCGGCAGGTACTCGGGATTGAGCGCGGGGAGGAATTCGCGGAGCACCTCGTAGTCGGGGCTGAGCGGGCACTGGAGAAACGCCGTGCCGGAGAACACGAGCAGGCCGACGCGTTCGCCCTTGAGGCGGTCGAGCAGGCTTTCGACGAGAAGACGCGCGCGTTCGAGGCGGGTCGGCTTCACGTCGGGCGAGAGCATGCTGCGCGAGAGGTCGAGGGCGAGGAGCACCTCGCGCGACTGGTCGAAGACGCGCTGCTCGATCTTGCCCCACTGCGGGCGGGCGAGGGCGACAACGAGCAGGGCGAGCCCGAGCCAGAGGCGCCAGCGCAAGGGCGGACGCGCGCCGTTGCGGCTCGCGGCGAGGCCGTGCGGGCCGGCCCAGAGACGGCGGATGCCCGGCCAGGTGGAGGCCTCCTCGGCGGCGCGGCGAGCGCGGTCGGCGACGGCGAGCGCGGCCGGGAGCAGGAGCAGCCAGAGGATATGGGGCGCGGCGAAGGTCATCGGGAGATCTCCGGGGCGGCGCCGGCCGGGGCGGGCTGAAGCGCCGGCCGCCGGGGGGCGAAGGGCCAGCGCACGATCAGCGCGGCGGCGGCGAGGAGCACGGCCGCCGGCACGGTGAACCACGCGAAAAGCTCCTCGGTGAGCAGGTAGGACTTGGCCTGGATTTCGCTCTTCTGGCCGCGGTCGATCGCCTTGAAGGCGCTCTCGATCGTGCCCGAATCCGTCGCGCGGAAAAACTCGGCACCGGTGTCGCGGGCGATGGCCTGGAGGGTGCGTTCGTCGGTCTCGGTCCACTGGCGCTCGTAGCCGACTTTGCGGCCGCTGCGGTCGAAGACGGGGGCGGGCACGAGGCCGGTGCGGCCCGCGCCGATGGTGTAGACGGGAATGCCGCGGGTCTTCGCGATCGCCGCCGCGTCGGCCGGCTTGAGTGCGCCCTTGTTGTTCACGCCGTCGGTCAGGAGGATGACGAAGGCGCCGAGGCGCTTGCCGGCCTGCTCGCGTTTCGCCTGTTCGAGGCGGGTGAGGGCGACGCCGAGGCCGTCGCCGATCGCGGTGCCGTCCTCGATGAGGCCGATCTTGAGCCGCTCGGTCTGGCGACGGAGCCAGTCATGGTCGAAGGTGAGCGGGGAGAGCGTGTAGGCGCGACCGGCGAAGACGACGAGGCCGATGCGGTCGTTGGGCCGTCTGGCGATGAAGGCGTCGAGCACGGGGCGCAGGGCGTCGAGACGGTTCATCCGCGAACCGCCACGCTCGTAATCCTCGGAGAGCATCGAGCCGGAGACGTCGATCGCGAGGACGAGGTCGTAGCCCTCCTTGTGCTCCTCCTGCCGTTGCTGGATGAACTGCGGGCGGGCAAGCGCGACGATCGCCAGGAACAGGCCGGTAATGACCAGGGCCAGCGGCCAACGGCTCACGACGAGATGACCGCCGCGCTGCCAGGCTCCGGCGAACGGCACGACCAGCACATCCGCACCGCGCCGCGAGCGCAGCCACCAGAGCAGCGGCAACACGCCGAGGAGCCAGAGCCAGTGCGGAGAATGGAGCGTGAAGTCCGACATCGGTCAGGCGGCGGTGGAAACAGGGCGATCGGAGCCGGACCCCGGAGCGCGAAGGATGGTGCCAAAGGGAACGACGCCCGGAGCGGCACGGGAGACCCGGAGATACCTCGCCCCTTCCTGGCGGCCGGCGAGCGCGGCGCGGCCGGCGGTGGCGAGCGCGGCGCGCCTGCCTCGCCCGGGGACTCCGTCGTTCCGCCGCGGCGCCCTGAAGCGTACGCCGTCCCTCGGCGATGTAACATAATATGTTACAATTCCCGGAAGTCTGGATACCGACGGCGGAAGGAGGTGGAGTGTTTGTGGGTGGGACGCGGCGCGGGTGAGCGCGGGTGAGGGAGGCCGGGGGGCGAGCGGAGTCGCACTGATGGGCGGGTGGATCGGCGGCAAGCAGGCTCCGGCTGGTGCTGGCAGGACGGTCGGTGCGGGCTGAAGCATGGCACCACGCGCGGACGTGCGGGCTGGGTGTGGCCGGCGCTGTCGTTGCTGGCTTCGGTGGAGTCCGTTCGCGGTTCTCATGCGGCCATCCTCGCGCGGAAGTAGCGGACGACGGCGTCGAGCAGATCGTCCTGGGTGCTCACCACGAGGCGGGCGAGCGGGTCGGGCTGGAGCTGGCGGATGGCCTCGTCGCGCTCGGCCTGCCAGGCCGCGTGCTGGGCGCGCTCGGCGGCGTTGCGTGGCGAGAGGACGACGATGCGGCCGGCGAGCGGATCGTAGGCGCCGAACGGCGCGGCGTCGGGCAGGGCGCGGTCCCAGGGGTCGTCGACGCGGAAACACATCGGCTGGTAGCGGCGGCGGATCACGGCCCAGCCGTCGGGCGCGGAACGCGGTGGGAAGTCGCCGAGCCAGAGCAGCACGCTGTGGCGCGGGGCGGCGCGGGCGATGAACTCCCACGGGATCGGCACGGTGGTGCGGCCGTCGAGGGACGGGGCCGGGCGGCCGAGCAGGCCGGCGGCCATGTGCATGATCTGGCTGCGGCCGCGGACCGGCTGCGTGAGGTGATGGCCGTCGGGCGTAACGTGGACGAGGCCGACGCGGTCGCGGTTGGCGGCGCCGAGGAGGGCGATGAGCCCGGCGAGCTCGAGCAACGCCTCGCGTTTGGTGCGTCCGGCGGAGCCGAACTGGAGCGACGGGGTGTCTTCGAAGAGGATCAGGACGGTGACCTCGCGCTCCTCGACGAACTTCTTGCGGTAGGGCTCGCCGAGGCGCGCGGTGACGTTCCAGTCGATGTCGCGCACGTCGTCGCCGAACTCGTACTTTACGACCTGGTCGAACTCCATGCCGCGCCCGCGGAAGGTGGAGCGGTACTCGCCGCTGAGGACGGTCTCGACCGCATGCTTCACGCGCCACTCCAGGCGCCGCAGCGCCGCGAAGGACCGCGCCGCCGGCAGCGGCGATTGCGGATCGCGGAGTGCGGAGTGCGGATTGGTATGCGTCATCTGGTGTGCTCCGCAAGTCTTGGCACGGTTACCGAGGCGACGGCGGTCCCCAAGGCGTCGACATATGTCCGGTCCGGGCACCATTCGTGGACCCGCCGGTAGCGGCCGGCGGAAATCCCCTCGAAAAACCAATCTTCCCCGTCGGCACCGCCGCTATCAGGGTACTCCTTGATCTCCCAAAAATGGCAGCGTCTGATCATCGCTCGCAGGTGGGATGCTTGAGCCGGACTTAGCTTTCCACTCGTCCGCTCGCTGTTGGTGTTACCGACAGCTTCCCAACTCGGCTGAGGACCGAGCACGACAGTGATCATTCCAGACCTCCCCATCCGTAGAACCGTGAACCGATAGACCTCGGTGGTCTCGCTATTTACGTACTCGCTCAGTTTCCGAGTTCCAAATTGCCCCGATGTCCTAAGCCAACCGGCGCAGTCTTCCGTCTCGAAGAGATCACTTTTCGTCAGCGCCTGTTCTCGCCTCGCGTCCAGATACCCTCTGTATCGCGCATCCCGAAAGTGATCCACAATCAAGGGCCATACAAAGTACGCAGCACCGCCGAGCGCGGCGGCGGCCGAGACAAGAATGAGTGCCTTCTGTTTGTTCTTCACCGCTGGCGATTCCGGTCCCTTCACGCTGCCGGGACCGGGACGGACTTGAGGAGGTCGCGGATGATGGTGTCGGGGGTGAGCTCCTCGGCTTCGGCTTCGTAGGTGAGGCCGATGCGGTGGCGGAGAATGTCGGGGGCGAGTTCCTGGACGAGGGCGGGCGTCACGAATTCCTGGCCACGCATCCAGGCCAGCGCACGGGCGGCCTGCAGGAGCGCGAGCGAGGCGCGGGGGGTTGCGCCGAAGGTGAGCTGACGCTTGGCGCTCGCGCTCGGGGTTCCGGATCCGGGCAGGGCGGGCGGGGTGCCGGGGGCGGGCGTTTCCGGTTTCCGGCTGCCGGCTTCGGCGTTCTGGCCGGCGAGCTCGCGGGTGCGGCGCACGAGCGAGAGGATGTACCCTTGGACGGCGGGGGCGGCGTGGATGGCGTCGACTTGTTTGCGGAGCTCGAGCAGCTCGGCGCCGGTCGAGACCGGTTGCAGTTCCGGCTGGACGGTGACGGAGCCCCAGCGGTCGAGCATGGTGCGCTCATCGGCGGCCTCGGGGTAGTCGACGAGCAGCTTGAAGAGGAAACGGTCGGTCTGCGCCTCGGGCAGCGGGTAGGTGCCTTCCTGCTCGATGGGGTTCTGCGTCGCCATGACAAAGAACGGCGCGGGCAGCTTGTGCGACGTGCCGCCGATCGTGACTTGGCGTTCCTGCATGGCCTCGAGCAGAGCGCTCTGGACCTTGGCGGGCGCGCGGTTGATCTCGTCGGCGAGGAGGAGGTTGGCGAAGACCGGGCCCTTGTGGGTGGTGAACTGGCCGTCGCGCGGCTGGAAGACCATGGTGCCTACGACGTCGGAGGGCAGGAGATCGGGCGTGAACTGGATGCGTTCGAACTGCACGCCCAGCGCGCGGCCGAGGCTGCGGACGAGGAGGGTCTTCGCCAGGCCGGGCATGCCTTCGAGGAGGACGTGGCCGTTGGCGAGCAGCGCGACGAGGAGGCGTTCGACAACCTTGTCCTGGCCGATGACGGCCTTGCCGATTTCGGTGCGCAGTTTCTGGGTCCAGACTTGTCCGGGATTCATGCGTTTAGGGTGGGCGAGATTGAGGCAGAATTGACCGCGAAGGGAACACTAAGTTTCAGGGGAAAAAGGGAGGGAGGAGGGAGTGAGGG
>JAEXPG010000141.1 GCA_023447015.1 Verrucomicrobiota bacterium | reverse complement strand
CCGCGGCGGCCGGGCTCGCCCTCTCCTCCACCTTGCGCGGGCAGACGGCTCCCGACGTTGCTCCGTCCGTCGCCCAACCGAAGATCCCGCGGCGGCGCGGTTTCAACCTCACCGAGCTCACCGGCGGCCAGCGCGGCCAGCGCTTCCGCCGGAGCGACTTCGAGTGGATGGCGGAATGGGGCTTCGATTTTGCCCGTCTGCCGATGTCGTATTGGGCGTGGTCGAGCCCGGACCGCTGGATGGAGATCGACGAGCGCGCGCTGGCGCCGATCGACGAGGCGATCGAGTGGGGGCGCGAGTACGGCATCCACGTCAATCTGAACTTCCACCGCATCCCGGGCTACTGCGTGAACGGCCGCGAGAAGGAGCCGGCGCAGTTGTTCGACAGCCCGCGCGAGCCGATGGAGCGGGCGCTCGCGGCGGCGGTGCAACACTGGCGGTATTTCGCAAGACGTTACAAGGGCATCCCGCGCGAGCGGCTCAGCTTCGATCTGTTCAACGAGCCGCCGTTCATGGCCGACCATTCACGGTACGTGGAGATCGCGCGGGCGCTCGTCGCCGCGATCCGCGCCGAGGATCCGCAGCGGCTCATCGTGGCGGATGGCGCCGACATCGGGCAGACGCCCGTGCTCGGGCTCGTCGACCTCGGGTTGGTGCAGAGCACGCGCGGCTATCTGCCGAAGATGGTCAGCCATTACACGGCGACGTGGGTGCCGACCAACGAGTTCGAGTCGACCGAGCCGCCGGTGTGGCCGATGACCGACATGCATGGCGTGCGCTGGGACCGCGAGAAACTGCGTGCCGAGCTGATCGCGAAGTGGGAGCCGCTCACGCCCCTCGGCGTGCCTGTGCACGTGGGCGAGTGGGGTTGCTTCAACCGCACCCCGCACGCGGCGATGATCGGCTGGATGAGCGATCTCCTCGCGCTCTGGCAGGAGGCCGGGTGGGGCTGGGCGATGTGGAACCTGCGCGGGGCGTTCGGCGTGGTCGACAGCGGCCGCGACGACGTGAAGTACGACTCGTTCCACGGCCACAAGCTCGACCGGGAGTTGCTCGAGCTCATTCGCGCGCACTGAGGCTGCCCACCGTGGCGCGTCGCTCCCGCGTGGGGAGGCCGCGACCCCGCGGCACTGCAGGCCTGCACCGCCACGTGGCGCTTCGGCGGGCCGGGGGCCGGAAACCCGCTTGCACGACAGGCGCACCGCCCTAGACCTGCTCGCTGTGAGATGAGCCTCTCCTTTCCCACACGAGCACTCCTCCCGGCACGCGGCATGGCCCGCGTGCGGGCGCTTTTCGGTGGCTGGACCGTGCTGGTGCTGCTCTTCTTCTACGCCCCGATCGTGTTTCTGGTAGCGTACTCGTTCAACAGCTCGAAGCTGAACATCGTCTGGGAGGGCTTCACGTTGAAGTGGTACGTCGAGCTCTGGAACGACAACCGCCTGCTCGCGGCGCTGGAGAACAGCCTGATCGTGGCGGTGGCCGCCACGGCCCTGTCGATCGTGATCGGCACGACCGGCGCGTGGCTGCTGCACCGCTACCGTTATCGCGGTGTGCGAACGATCAGCACGCTGGCGTTCATCCCGATGGTGGTGCCGGAGATCATCATGGGCATCAGCCTGCTGGTCTTCTTCAAGACGGTGGATGTCGGTCTCGGCTACGGCACCGTGATCATCGCGCACACGACCTTCTGCTTTCCCTTCGTGATGGCGGCGGTGCAGGCGCGTCTCGCCGGCCTCGATCCCTCGTTGGAGGAGGCGGCGCTCGACCTCGGGGCGACGCCGCTGGAGGCGTTCTGGCATGTGATCGTGCCGTACCTCATGCCGGCGATCGTCTCGGGCGGACTCATGGCCTTCGCGCTATCGATGGACGAACTGATCGTCACGTTCTTCGTGAAGAGTTCGTCGTCGGCCACGCTGCCGCTGCGGATCTACGACATGGCCAAGGTTGGGCTGAATCCGAAGATCAACGCGCTCTCCACCATATTCATTGTGGCAACAATCGTGCTGCTGTTCGCCTCCGAATGGGTGAAGCGCCTCCGGCGCTGAACCCGCACCCCTCCGTTTATCCTCAACCCAACGAAATGAAGACACGTCTCGGTTCGCTGCTTGCACTCGGGCTGGCCCTCGGCGCCGCCCTCGACCTCTCCGCCGCCCGCAAGGAAGTCAACCTGTTCGGCTGGTCCGAGTACGTGCCCCAGGCCGTGCTCGACCAGTTCAAGGAGGAGACCGGCATCACGGTGAACTACGAGACCTACGCCTCCAACGAGGAGATGCTCTCCAAGCTGCTCGGCGGCGCGGGCGACTACGACCTGGTCCAGCCCTCCGAGTACGTGGTCGAGTCGCTGGTGAAGGCCGGCAAACTGGCGGAGATCGATTTCGCGCACGTTCCGAACATCAAGAACATCAACCCCGCCTACCTGCACCGCCCGCACGCCCCGGAGCAGAAGTACAGCGTGCCGTACATGGTCGGCGCGATCAGCATCGTGGTGAACACCGAGCGGGTGAAGGAGCCGGTGACCGGCTTCAAGGATGTCTTCAGCGGCAAGTACGCCGGGCGCATCGTCTCCCTCAACGACAACCGCGAGCTGCTCACCTGGGCGCTGCAGACCCTCGGGCGCGACTTCAACGCCGTCACGCCGGAGAACATCGCCGCGGCCCGCCCGCTGCTCGAGAAGTGGCTGCCGCAGGTGAAGATCTTCGATTCGGACAGCCCGAAGACCAAGCTGCTCAACGGCGATGTCGACATCGGCATCGTGTGGCCCGGCGAGGCGGCGATCCTCTACCGCGAGGACAAGAAGTTCGCCTGTCTCCTGCCCGTGGAGGGCTCGCACGTGACGATCGACAGCCTCGTGATCCCGAAGGATGCGCCGCACAAGGCCGAGGCCGAGGCGTTCATCAACTTCATCCTCCGGCCCGAGGTCAGCGTGCTCATCTCGCGCGCGTTCCCCTACACCAATCCCAACACCGAGGCCTGCAAGCTCCTCACCCCGGAGGAGCTCGCGAATCCGGCGAGCTTCCCCAAGGGCGTCGAGACGCTGCCGACGTTCAAGGCCATCGGCCAGGCTGCGGCCCAGGTTGACAAGCTCATCACCGACCTGAAGAGCGGATCCTGATCCGCCGGGTGGCCGGCCTCGCAACGGGCCGGCCGCTTTCCCGCTCTTCCCGAAATGGCCGCACCTCGAGCATCGACCGACAGTTCCGCCGGCGCCAAACGCGCGCCGCGGGCGGTCGGCTGGCTGCTGCTCTCGCCGATGTTGCTGTGGCTGGTGCTCTTCGTCGTGCTGCCCACGGCGATCCTCTTCGTCTACAGTTTCTGCCAGCGCGATGAGCTCGGGCAGGTGGTCTTCTCGTTCACCGGCTCGAACTACGCCCGCATCTTCGACCGGATCTACCTCGGGATCTTCGGACGTTCGCTCTGGTACGCCGCGCTCACGACGGTGCTCTGCCTGGTGATCGGCTATCCCGTGGCGTATTTCATCGGCCGGTCGCCGCCCGCGCGTCGCTCGACGCTGCTGCTGCTGGTGATGATCCCGTTCTGGATCAGCTTCCTGCTGCGGACGTACGCGTGGATGTCGCTGTTGAAAGGCGAGGGGCTCGTCAGCGCACTGCTCCAGTGGATGCATCTGCTGGTCGGGCCGCTCGACATCCTCTACACGCCCACGGCGGTTATCATCGGCCTGGTCTACACCTACCTGCCGTTCATGATCCTACCGATCTTCACCAGCGCGGAGAAACTGGACAACTCGATGGTTGAGGCGGCGCTGGACCTTGGCGCCGGCCCCGTGCGCGCCTTCACCCAGGTCATCATCCCGCTCACCAAGCCGGGCATCTTCGCGGGCGTGCTGCTGGTCTTCGTGCCCTCGATCGGCATGTTCGCCGTCACCGACCTGATGGGCGGGGCGAAGGTCCCGATGATCGGCAATGTCATCCAGAACCAGTTCGGTCAGGCGCGCGACTGGCCGTTTGGCGCGGCGCTGGGCATCACCTTCCTCGCGCTCTTCGCGGTGACGTTCTGGTTCCTCCACGACCGAGGGGAGGCGCGCCGATGAGCGCCGGGCCGGAGGCGCACCGGGCCGAGAGCGGTCTTGCCCCGCAGCCGGCTTCGCCAAATCTCACCCCGCCCGTGCAGAATCATCCCGACACCCAGCTCGAATGGGAATTCCGTCTCGCGCCGGCGCCGGCCTCCCCGGCGGCCGGCGCGCCCGCCTCGACCGAGACAATGGTCGACCTGCGCGGTGTGACCAAGCGTTTCGGCTCCGTGGCCGCGGTCGACAACGTCGCCCTCACGATCCGCAAGGGCGAGTTTCTCACGCTGCTCGGGCCTTCCGGCTGCGGCAAAACCACGCTGTTGCGCCTGCTCGCCGGTTTCGAGGTCCCCACCTCCGGCCAGATCCTCATCGAGGGGCAGGACGTCTCGAACATCCCGCCTTACCGGCGCGATGTGAATCAGGTCTTCCAGAGCTACGCGATCTTCCCGCACCTCACCGTCGAGGAGAACATCGCGTTCGGGCTGAAGATGCGCCACGTCCCGCGGGAGGAGCGGCGGCAGCGGGCCGAGGAGGCCCTCGCGCTGGTCTCGCTCGCCGGCCTAGGCAAACGCCGTCCGCATGAGCTCTCCGGCGGCCAGCGCCAGCGCGTCGCGCTGGCCCGCGCGCTGGTCTGCCGGCCGAAGGTGCTGCTGCTCGACGAGCCGTTGTCCGCCCTCGACGCGAAGTTGCGCCACGCGATGCAGCTCGAGCTGAAGCACCTCCAGCGGCAGCTGGGCATCACCTTCGTGTTCGTCACGCACGACCAGGAGGAGGCGTTGATCATGTCGGACCGCATTGCCGTGATCCACCGCGGCCGCATCGACCAGCTCGGCACCGCCACCGAGATCTACCATGCGCCGGCCAGTGCCTTCACCGCCGACTTCATCGGCGAGGCGAACCTCCTCGACGCTGCCATCGGCGCGAGCAACGGCGTGACGGCGCAGCTGGAGCTGGGGGAGGGCGCCGCGGTCACTGTCCGCGCCTCCTTGCTGCGGCCGGAGTCGAAGCGGGCGCTGCTCTCGATCCGTCCGGAGAAGATCTACATCACCCGGACGCGGCCCGCGAAGGACAACACCTTCAAGGGCGTGATCGAGGAGGAGATCTTCCGCGGCGCGATGGACGAGCTGCGCATCCGCGTGGCCGGCGGCCTGGAACTCATGGCCATGGTCGCCAACGAGAGCGCGCACGAGCACGCCTGGCACAAGGGCGACACCGTCTACTGCGCCATCCACACCGACGACATCGTCGTGGTGGACCAGAAGTGAGCCGGCGCCCGGTCCGGTGGTCCGCGCCGGGCGTGTGGCGATGGTCTGATTAGGGGTTGCCGTCGGCGGCTGGGATCTTAGGCGTCGTGACAGGCGGGCCGGGTGCATGGGGCGTCCGGGCCGCCGATTCCCCTATGAGGCGGTTCTCGTTCCTCTGCATTCTCCGCGGCGGCCTCGTGCTCGCCGCTGTCGGTCTCGTTGTTCCTGCCCGGGCGGCCGAAGCCGCGGAGGCCCCGCTCTGGGTCCCGGTTGCCGAACCCTCCGGGCGTGCCGCCGCGGCGCCGGCGAAGGCGCAACGCCGGACTGTGAAGGCTCCGGCGGGCCGCACCTTCGAGCTCAATGCGGGCAAGCTGCGCGGCTTGCTCAAGCGCACGATGCCCGAGGGCTTCGGTCCGATCGGGCGGACCGGCACCGAGATCCCGCTGCCGTTGCCCGATGGCACGCTGCAACGTTTCCTGCTCGTCGAGTCGCCGATCCTGGCTCCGAAGCTTGCCGCCCGCCATCCCGAGCTGCGGACCTATCTGTTGCAGGGCGTCGACGATCCGGCCGCGGTCGGCCGGGCCGACTTCACCCCGGCGGGATTCCATGCCTGTGTGTCCGGCCGCGACGGGCGGTTCTACATCGATCCCTATTGGCGCGACGAGGCGACGCTGCACGTCAGCTATGCGCGGAAGGACTACTACGATCCCGACAAGGCCGCGTTCGACTGCATCGTGGAGCGGGCGGGTGGGGTGGCGGCGCTGAAGGCGGCGCAGCCTGGTGCCGCGGCCCGGTCGAACGGCGCCGAGCTGCGCACCTACCGGCTCGCGGTGGCCGCCACCGGCGAGTACACGGCGGCGGTTTCTGCGTCGACGCCGGGCACGGTGGACGAGGCGCTCGCGGCGATCGTCACCACCGTCAACCGCGTGAGCGCGATCTTTGAGCGCGATCTGGCGATCCGGCTGCAGCTCGTTGCCGAGGAGGAACAACTGATTTTCACCGACCCGGCCACCGACGGGCTCACCAACAGCAACGGCGACCGCATGCTTGGCGAGAACCAGCTGTTGCTCGACCGCGTGGTCGGCAGTGCCGACTACGACATCGGGCATGTGTTCAGCACCGGCGGTGGTGGCGTCGCCAGCCTGGGCTGCGTCTGTGCCCCCGGACGGAAGGCCCGCGGGGTGACCGGACGCGACGATCCGGTGGGCGACCCCTACGACGTCGATTTCGTCGCCCACGAAATGGGGCACCAGTTCGGCGCCAACCACACCTTCAACGGCACCACCGGGAGCTGTGCCGACGAGAACCGGGAGGAGGGCAATGCCTACGAACCGGGCAGCGGCACGACTATCATGGCCTACGCGGGCGTGTGCTCGCCCCAGGATCTCGCCCTGCACAGCGACGACTACTTCCATGGCGCGAGCTGCGCGGAGATCTCGGACTATGTGACCACCGGCGACGGCGGCTGCGCCCAGCGTCTCGCCACCGGTAACTCCGTCCCGGTCATCGCCGCGCTCCCGTCGTACACGATTCCGGCCAACACGCCGTTTGCGCTCACCGCCTCGGCCTCGGACGCGGACGGTGACACCCTCAGCTACTGTTGGGAGGAGTTCGACAGCGGACCGGCGCAAGACCCCAACACCACGCCGCGCGACAACGGAGCATCGGCGATCTTCCGCTCCTTCGATCCCACGCCGAGCCCGACGCGCCTGTTTCCTTCCCTCCAGTACATCCTCGCGAACGCCAATGTTCCGCCGGTCACCTCCGGCGGACTGGTGACCGGCGAGGTGCTGCCGGACACCAACCGCACGATGACCTTCCTGGTGACGGTGCGTGACAATCGCGCCGCCGGCGGCGGGGTGGCCGACGCGTCGACCACGGTGCGTTCGGTGAAGACCGATGCGGGCCTGACCTTCGGCCCGTTCCGGATCTCGAATCTGAACGGCGCGACCACCATCGCCGCGGGGACGGCGTTCGATGTGGCGTGGTCGGTCGCCAACTCGAACCTCGCCCCGGTGAGTTGCGCCAATGTCCGCATCCTGTTCTCGACCGATGGCGGACGTACCTTTCCCCACGTGCTCGCCCCCAGCGTGCCGAACAGTGGCAGCGCCAACGTCGTGATTCCCAACCAGGCGCAGTACGCCACCACGCAGGGCCGTCTCAAGGTCGTGGCGCTCGGCAATGTCTTCTTCGACCTCAACGATGCCGACCTCACCGTCACGACGACGAACACTGCGCCGACGTTCACCGTCACCGGTTCCGTGTCCGCGACCCGCGGCTCGGCCCCAGTCAGCCAACTGGTCGGCACCGCCGCGGCGCCCACCGGCAAGACGCCGCTGACACTCAGCGTCCTTGATGCGCCCGGCGACGTGGTTCTCACGCCGTCGATCGATGGCTCCGGGCAGGTCTTCCTCTCGGCGCAGGTCGGTTGCTCGGTGGTGACGACACTTACCGGTCGCACGTATCCCGTGACCGTGGTCGTGACCGACAGTGTTGGGTCCACCACCGCGCGGTCGGTGAATCTCATCGTTGAGCCCAACTCCGCCCCCACGCTCGGCACCTATGGCGACCTGACGGTCGCGCCCGGCACGACGGCACAAGCGGTGCCATCGGCGGCGCCGAGCGATCCCGATGCGAACCTGGTGCTTTCGTCGGTCGCGGTCGCACCGGGCACGCTGCCAGGCGGCGGAACGCTGACGGTCGATCAGCAGACCGGCGTGGTCACCGTCTCGACGCAGTCGACGACGACTGTCGGCGTGGTGGCGGCGCGGGTCAGCGCCCTCGATGCCTGCGGCGCGGCGATCGTGCGCAGCTTCGCCGTCAACTGCCTCCCGGTTCAACCGTTGCCCGTCGCCGGAGTGTTGACCGCTCCGACCGCGGAGAGCGCCCAACCGCCCAATGGCGCCGCAGAACCCGGCGAGACCGTGACATTCGATTTTCCGATTCGGAACGGTGGCGGCAGCGCCACGGGCGATCTGGTCGCCACGCTCCGCTCCGGCGGCGGGATCGCAGAGCCGAGCGCGCCCCGGAGCTATGGCGCGATTGCGCCGCAGGGAACAGTGTCGCGGGCGTTCTCGTTCCGCGCCGGTGGGAGTTGTGGCCAGACCCTGACCGCCGTCCTTGAGCTGCGGGACGGTGCGGTGACCTATCCGCCACTTGAGTTCCGTTTCCGGCTCGGCGCGATCGGGACGGCGACGCTTGGCGCGGAGAACTTCGACAGCGTGACACCGCCGGCACTCCCCGTCGGCTGGAGCGCGGAGCGGATTCCCTCCGGCACGGGCGGGTGGAGAACTTCGGCGACGTCGCTCGGCACTGCGCCGAACAGCGCGTTCGCCACCCCCAGCGCCTCCGCGGTGCTCGATCAACGCCTCACCTCGCCCAGTTGGACGATTCCGGCCGACGCCGAGACGGTGCGGCTCGGTTTCACCCACCGCTGGCGGACAGAGGAAGGCTACGACGGCGGGATCCTGGAACTCTCGGTGGATGGCGGGGTGTTCCAGGACATCGTGCAGGCCGGCGGTCGGTTTCTCGGCGGAGGGTACAACCTGGTGCTCGACGCCGGCTTCGGCAATCCGCTCGGCAGTGTGCCGGCGTGGACGGGTCTCAACGGGGCGACGAACACCAACACCGTCGTGGAACTCCCGACTTCGGTAACCGGCCATTCGGTACGACTGCGCTGGCGTCTCGGCAACGACGAGTCGGACTCGGTGTCGACCGCCTATTGGCGGATCGATTCGGTGGCGTTGTCGATGGACCGCCGGCTCTGCGGGAGCGCACCGCAGATCGTGAGTGCCGTGCCGCCTCCGGCGGCTGTCCTTGGCGTGCCGTTTCACCACCAGTTCAGTGCCTCCGGTTCGCCGGCGCCGGTCTTCGTGCTCAGCGCCGGCACGCTGCCGATGGGGCTCACACTGGCGGCGGACGGGACGTTGTCGGGCACGCCGGTGCAGGCGGGTACGGGAGTCTTCACCGGTCTGGTCGTGACGGCGCAGAACGGTCTCGCGCCGGCGGCAACGCTGGGCTTCAGCCTGGGGATCGTGACGCGGCTGGAACCCTATCTGGCCGGTTTTGGCCTCACCGGAGCCGCCGCCGGTGCGACCGCCGATCCGGACGGCGACGGGTTGGGGAACCTGCTCGAGTACGCGCTCGGCACGAGTCCGACCGGGTACAGCGCCAATCCCGTGCCGATCGCGGTGCGGGAGTATGGTGGGCGGCGTTATCTCTCGTTGGAGTTCGTGCGTTCGAGCCTTGCGACGGACCTGACCTACATCGTTGAGGCGACGGGGGACTTGGCCGCGGCGACGTGGCAGGAGCTCGCTCGCAGCGAGGGCGGTGGCGTCACTACTGGTCCCGGGTTTGTCGCCGAAGTCGGCAGCGCGCCGATTTTCGGCGTCGAGGTTCGGGATCTGGTCGCCGTCGCGGAGGCCAGCCCGCCGCGACGTTTCATCCGCTTGCGCGTGGTCGGACCTTGACCGGCGAGTGGGAACGGGGGCCGGGTTTGGGCGCGCGGGCGCCTGGCCCGGCGGCCGGCGTGGCTTGGGGCAGCGGCCGGAAGGTCCACGCCAGGAGGCGGCTGCGTTTCTGGCCCTGGGCCATGTCGATCGTGCGCACCTCGGCGGGCTGCACGGCGGCGAGCGCGCGGCGCAGGCGCGGGAGCGAGTCGCGGCTGGAGACGAGGGTCGTGAACCAGCCCACCTGCGCGCGGAACTCGGCGCTCTCGGCGATCAGGCGGGAGATGAATGCGACCTCTCCGCCCAGGCACCAGAGCTCGGCGGGGCGGCCGCCGAAGTTGAGCGGCGCGCGGCCCGCGCGGGCGGTGCCAAGGTTGCGGGTCTTGCGCTCGGTGCCGGCCGTGGCCGCGGCGGCGGAGGCGTGGAAGGGCGGGTTGCAGAGCGTGAGGGCGAACTGCTCGCCGGGACGGACGATGCCGCGGAGGATCGTGGTGGGTGAAGACTGGCGACGCAGCTCGACCCCACCGGCGAGAGCGGGGTTGGCGGCGACGAGGCGCTCGGCGTTGCGCAACGCGGCGGGATCGATGTCGGTGGCGACGAAGCGCCAACCGTACTCGGCGCGGCCGAGGATGGGATAGACGAGATTGGCACCGGTGCCGAGGTCGAGCGCGGTGACGGCGGCGCCGCGCGGGATGACACCGTGGTTGGTCGAGGCGAGAAGATCGGCGGCGTAGTGGAGGTAGTCGGCGCGGCCGGGGATCGGCGGGCAGAGGAAGCCGGGGGGGAGGAACCAGTCGTCGAGACCGTAGTGGGCGAGGAGCAACGCGCGGTTGAGGGCGAGGACGGCGGCGGGATCGGCGAAGTCGATTGTGCGGTCGCCGTGCGGCGCCGGCCGAAGGAAACGCCCCAGCTCGGGCGCGCGACGAAGGAGCAGGGCGAAGTCGTACCGGCCGCGGTGGCGGTTGCGCGGGTGGAGCGCGGGCTTCGCTGCGGGTGTGGCGGGAGGCACAGAGAGAGGAATAGGTTGAAGCAGACCGACGGGTCGAATGGGAAGAGCAGACCCGAACCAGATTGCGGTGGGCGGCGCGAGCTGGAGCAGCGGCCGTGGTATCCGGCTCGACCGGCGTCTATGCTGCTCGCGTGCCGGTGCGCGGCAGGGTGAACCAGAACGTGCTGCCTTGGCCGGGCGTGCTCTCCAGTCCGATCATGCCGCCGTGGGCCTCGACGGCCATACGGCAGAAGGTCAGGCCGAGACCGGAGCCGCCTTTCCGGGCCCCGCCAGTGGTCTGGCCGAACTTCTCGAAGATATGCTCGTGCTGGTCGGGCGGGATTCCGGGGCCGTCGTCGACCACCGCCACGCGGGCGTTGCCGTCGACGGTGCGGATCTCGACGCGAATGTGCCCGGCCGCGTCGGTGAACTTGATGGCGTTGGCCAGGAGGTTGCCGATCACGCGGCGGATGAGGTTGCGGTCGAACTCCGCCAAAAGGCGGTCCGGCGCCTCGAGCTCGAGTACGCGGGAGGAGGCGAGGGGGCGCAGGGTGGCGAGCGACTCGCGGGCGAGTTCGACGATGTCGGTGTTGGCGCGCTGCAGCTCCATCTTGCCCGCCTCGAGGCGGCTCACGTCGAGCATCTGGGAGACCATCTCGACGACTTGGGCGGCTCCTCGTCGGGCCATCGTCGCGAGGTTGGCGGCGTCGGCGTCGTTGGCGATTACCGCATCGGCGAGGAGCTGGACCGAGATCTGGAGCGCGAGCAGCGGCGAGCGCATGTCGTGCGCGATCATGTGGGTGAGCGTGTCGCGCATTTGTTCCATCTCCTGGAGACGGGCGAGGCTTTCCGCCAGCGCGAGCGACTTGCGGCGCAGCTCGAGGTGGGTGCGGACGCGGGCGTCGACCTCCTCGAACTGGAAGGGCTTGCCCACGTAGTCGACGCCGCCGGCCTGGAAGGCGCGGACCTTGTCGGCGGTGTCGGTGAGGGCGCTGATGAAGAGTACCGGGATGTCCGCCCAGCGCGGGTCGGCCTTGAGCCGGCGGCAGACCTCGTAGCCGTCCATGCCGGGCATGTTGACGTCAAGGAGCACGAGATCGGGCGCTCTCGCCTCGACGGCGCGGAGGGCCATCTCGCCGCCGGAGACGGGGCGGACCTTGTAGCCGCCGTCGCGGAGCATGGTGGTCAACAGCCGCAGGTTGGCGGGCGTGTCGTCGACCACGAGGATGGTGGCTGGGGCGGAACCGACGCCGGTGCTCATGACGGAGATTGGGGTTGCGCGGGAGGAGGCAGTAGGGAGGCGATCCGATCCCAGTCGAAACTGTCGGTCAGTGCCCGCAGTTCGGCGGCGAGGAGCGGCGACTCCGATTCGAGGTCCTCGAGGAGGTTGAGCGTGGCGTCGAGATCGGCGGAGGCGACCGCTCGGCGCAATGGCTCGACAAAGCGGAGGGGCAGGGCGGTTGAACTGTGGGCCGGCGCGGGCTCCAGGGGGGTGTCGGTCTCGAACCGCACGTCGAGCAGGCGGCGCAGCCGCTCGAGTAGCTCGTCGTCGCGGAAGGGTTTGCCGAGGAAATCGTCGACGCCCTCCATCGGGTCGCGCAGCTCCTGGATGACACTGGCGGAGAGGCCGAGGATGCGCACCGCGCGGCCGCCGTCTAGGGCGCGGATACGCCGGGTGGCCTCGGCGCCGTCCATGAAGGGCATGCGGAGGTCCATGAGGATGGCGCGGGGCCGGCGCCGGGTGAAGGCGGCGACGGCCTCGACGCCGTTGGAGGCGGTCGCGACCTCGAAGCCGACGGAGCGCAGGAGCGAACCGAGCAGACGGCGGCTGTCCTCCTGGTCGGCGACGACGAGGATCGGGCAGGGCGGCTGGCCCGGCGCGAGACGGCGCACCCGGGGCGGGGTGGCAGGGCGCGGCCGGGCGGGCTCGCCGGCGACGGCACCGAGCCGGAGGGTGACGGCGAAGACGCTGCCGCGCCCCTCCTCGCTGCGGACTGTGATGTCGCCTTCCATCATCCGGGCGAACTCGCGGCTGATGGCCAGGCCGAGTCCGGTGCCGGAGCCGGACCGGCGACCGGTGGCGGTCTGTTCGAACTGTTGGAAGAGCAGGCCGACCTCGTGGGGGGCGATTCCGGGGCCGGTGTCCTCGATCTCGGCCTGAACGAGCCAGTGCTCGCGATCCTGGGGCAGGGCGCGCAGGCGCAGTGCGACGGAGCCGGACTCGGTGAACTTCACGGCGTTGCCGACGAGGTTGACGAGGATCTGCCGGATCTTGGACTCGTCGGCGAGGACGGCGTCGGGGAGATCCGGGGCGAGCTCGACGGTGAAGGCAAGGTTCTTGGCCTCGACGCGGGCGGAGAACATGAACTGCACGTTCTCGGCGAGCTGGCGCAGGTCGCAGGGGCCGAGGTTGAGGGTGGCCCGTTGCGCTTCGATCTTGGAGAGCTCGAGCACGTCGTTGAGCAGGGCGAGGAGGTATTCGCCGTTGCGGTCGATGGTCTCCAGGTCCGTGCGTTGGGCGGGAGAGATCTGCGGATCGCGGAGCAGGAGCTGCGTGAAGCCGAGGATGGCGTTCATCGGCGTGCGGATCTCGTGCGACATGTTGGCCAGGAAGACGCTCTTGGCGCGGTTGGCGATCTCGGCCTGGGCCTTGGCGGCCCGCAGCTCGGCCATGTGCTTGTGCTCGGTGATGTCGAGGCAGGTTCCCTGGTAGTAGAGGAGACGTCCGGAAGAATCGGTGACGGTGCGGCCGCTGAGGAGGACCCAGATCAACTGGCCGTCCTTGCGCCGGGCCTGGTACTCGAAGTTGTGAATGCCGCCGGTCCGGGTGAGGGACTCGAGGATGTGGCGGCGGTCCGCGGGGTCGGCGTAGATCTGGGTGGCGATGTCGGTGATCGTGGCGAGCATTTCCGCCGGGGTGTCGTAGCCGTGCATGCGGGCCATGGCGGGATTCACGGCGAGGAAACGTCCCTCGGGGACGGTGCGGAAGATGCCTTCGAGGGCGGTCTCGAAGATACCGCGGTACTCGGCCTCGCGCTCGCGGAGCGCCTGCTCGGTGCGCTTGAGCTCGGTCACGTCGATGATGACGCCTTCGAGCGCGAGCAGCTGTCCGCTGGCATCGAAGATTCCCTGGCCCTGCTCGGCGACCCAGACCTCGCGGTCGGTGCGGGTGGCGACCCGGTAGTTGAGCCGGTACGGGGCGCGGGCCGCGAGGCAGCGCTGCACCTCGCGCCAGACGGAGTCGCGCAACTCCGGCGGGATGATCTCCTCCAGCAGAGACTGGTGGGTGCCGGCGTAGTCCTCTTGGGGGACCCCGAGAAGGTCGCGGCAGCCGGCACTGATGAACTCGACGGTCCACTGCGGGTCGTTGGCGCAGCGGTAGGCGACGCCGGGCAGATTGGCGACGAGGGTGGACCAGCGACGCTCCTTCTCGCGCAGCGCTTCCTCGGCTGCCACCCGCTCGGTGACGTCCTGCAGGGTGCCCGAGAGGTGCCGAACTTTGCCGTCCTCGGCGAGCACAGGGCGGACGCCCGAATCGAGGTATCGGGTGCGGCAGAGTGCGGGGTTGGTGCGGTAGATCAGGTGCTCGGGCTTGCCGGACTCGATGACGGTCCGGAAGGACCGTTCGATGGCTGCCCGGTCGTCGGGGTGTGCGAGCGCGGCGAACTGCGAGAAGGGCGGTGGGGATTCCGCCGGCTCGAGGTCGAAGAGGCGGAACATCTCCTTGGACCAGTAGCCGGTGTCTGTGGCGATATCCAGTTCCCAGCTGCCGATGAGGGCCTGTTCCTGGGCGGTTTCCAGGCGGGCCTCGCTACGGCGCAGGGCGGACTCGGCCGCCTTGCGTTCCGAGATGTCCTGCACTGTGCCGACCAGCCGGCCGGCTCCGCTCTCGGCGCGGCTTTCCGAGCGGATGTTGACCTCGAAGGTCCGTGCGGCGCCGTGGTCGGGATTGGAACGGAACTCGAAGCGTTCGCCGCCGCCGGTGCGATGGATGCGCGCGAAGGTCGCGGCCACGCTGTCCCGTTCGTCGGGATGCACGAAGCCGAGGAATTCGGCGAAGGTCGGCGCCTCCGGCGCCGGCGGGAGACCGAAGAGGCGGAACAGCTGCTTGGACCAGTAGCCGCGACCGATCTCGGGATCGAGCTCCCAGCTGCCGATATGCGCGTGCTCCTGCGCCGCCTCCAGCTGGAGCTCGCTCCGGACCAGCGAGTCGGCCACCCGTTTGCGGTCGGTGACGTCGCGGCAGTTGAGCACCACGCCGCGGATGCTGGGGTCGTGGAGCCAATTGGCGCCGACCGTCTCGATGTCGACCCAGCGGCCGTCCTTGTGCCGGACCCGGTATTCCCCGCGGACCGGCACGCCCGGGTTGGCGAGCGCCTGCGCGAGGCGGGCGGCAGTACCGGGCCGGTCCTGGGGATGGACGTCGTCGAGGCCGCTGCGACCGATCATTTCCTCCGGGGTATATCCAAGCATGGACTCGGAGGGACCGTTGACGGAGAGGTAGACGCCGTGGCCATCGAGCACGATGAAGAGGTCGTTGGAATTGGCCAGGATCCGCTGCAGCCGCTCCTGGCTCTCGCGCAGGGCTTGCTGAGCACGCTGCTGCTCGGTCACGTCGCGGGCGAAGCCGATCAGGCGGACGACCGGGCCGTCCTCCGCGGCGAACACCGGGACCAGCTTGGTGGAGAAGATGCGGCGGCCGAGTGGAGTGATCAGCTGCTGTTCGATTTCAACCATGTGGCGCGCCGCCACGCATTCCCGGTACTGCTTGTTGACGTGCTCCGCTTCCTGCGGGGGAAAGAGATCCGCCGGGGTGTTGGTGCCGGCGCGGAAGTCGGCGACGGACAGCCCCAGGCGTGCGACGGCCTGGTTGATGTCCTCAAAGACGAAACGGCCTTCGGGCTCGACCCGGATGGTGAAGATCACGTCGCTGGTGTGATCGAGTGTCTCGCGCAGACGGGCTTCGCTGCGCCGCACCAAATCCTCGGCGCGCTTGGTGGCGGTGATGTCCATGATCATCACCGCGCGTGCTCCCTCAGGGGTGGCGGGATCGATCGGCGCACTCTTGATCAGGACATCGACGAGGGTGCCATCCTTGCGGCGATGCACCGTCTCCAGCCGTGTCGGGGTGTTGCGGTCGGTGCGCCCGTAGATGATTGGTCCGGCCTGCTCGTACGTGGCGTCGTCGGGGTAGAGCTGGCGGGCGCTGCGCCCGACCATCTCGTCCGCGGTGTAGCCGAAGAGTTCGGTGTAGCGCTCGTTGATGCGGCGGATGATCCGGTCCTGGACCATGGCGATGCCGACCGGGGCGGATTGGAAGAGACTGCGCATCTCCAGCTCGCTCTGCCTTAGGGAGGCCTGGGCGGCGTTCTCCGCGCGCAGGCGCGAGAGTTCCGCTTCGGCACGCATCTGCTGCTCGCGGGCCAGCGCGGCGGAGGTGTCGGCCACCTGTTCGAGGTGGAGGAAGATCCGGTGGATGAGGAAGCCGACCAGGGTGACGATCGCGCCGCAGGAGAGGGCGAAGCCGATGGCGTTCTCGAGCCAGTAGGACAGGGAGGGCAGACCGTCCGCGGCGCGGGCCGATTTCAGGGGCAACCAACCGGCGCTCCAGCCGAGGTAGGCGAGCGCATACCAGCACAGACCCAGGGTGTAGGAGTGCAGCAGGGCGCGAAGGCCGAAAAAGAGACCGGCGAACAGTGTGGCGAGCGAGAGGAAGAGCGCGGAGTTCGGGGTGGCGCCCCGGTAGGCGAAGGCGCCGATCACCAACACGTGGAAGAACGAGATCAGGGTGGTGCCGCGGAAGCCGAGCGGGCCGCGCCGCCAGAGGGTGGCGGCGATGATGGCGCTCAGTTGGACTGCGATCAGCCAGAATGACGGCATCAGCCAGAAGGCTTCCCGATGGTGGAGGATGCCGACGGTCACCACCGTGGTGCCGCCGGCGGCGGCGAGCCAGAGGCACGCGTTGAGCACGGGGTTGCGGACTTCCGCGGGGAGGGGACGGCCGAGCCAGAAATGGGCGAATTTGAGGGCGGGGGGCATCGCGTTCTGCGGGCGGCGTGGTGACGACGTGGCCGCACGCTATGGATCGCAGACGTGGACGCCACTGCGATTCTTCGGGAGCCCGGGATTCGGTCGCCGCCCCGGTGCGGGAGCGGCGTGGCGATTGCCGCTCAACGCACGCCCAGTTCGGTGAAGTCGGTGAAGTGGGCGTCGTGGTGCGGATCAGTCCGGGCCGGTTTGGCGGGCTTGGCCCGCTGCGGCTGCGCATTGCGCACCGGGTGTGCGCGGGGCGTGCGGGCCGCGGCCGGTTCGGTCGAAGCGGTGCGCATGGCCGAGCGGCCGGTGAGCGAGAGCAGCTGCCCGACGTTCTCCTGCATCGCGTGCGCTTGGGCGTTGAGCTCCTCGGCTGCACCGGCGCTCTCCTCGGCGTTGGCGGCGTTTCTCTGGGTGACCTGGTCCATCTGGGCGACGGCCTGCGTCACCTGGCCGATGCCCTGGTTCTGCTCGCGGGACGCGGTGGCCACCTCGGCGATCGCAACGGACACCTTCTGGGCGATCTCGCCGTTCTTCGCCAGCAACTGCGAGACCTGGCCGTAGAGGGAGAGTGTGTCGCCGGTCTTGGTCGCCGCGCGTTCGATCAACTCCTGGGTTTCGCGGGCCGCCTGGGCGCTGCGTTGGGCGAGGTTGCGCACCTCCTCGGCGACGACGGCGAAACCGGCGCCGGCCTCCCCCGCGCGGGCGGCCTCGACGGCGGCGTTGAGGGCGAGGATGTTGGTCTGGAAGGCGATCTCGTCGATGGTCTTGATGATCTTGGCCGTCTCCTGACTGGCCTGGCTGGCCTCGGTGACGGTCTTCTGCATCGCGGTCATGCGGTCATTGACGAGTTGGAAATTCGACTGGGCCTCCTGGGTCATCATGTCGTGGATGCGGCCGGCGCTCTCGGCGTTGCGCTTGGCCATGCTTGAGATCTCCTCGAGGGAGGCGCTGGTTTCCTCGAGCGAGGCGGCCTGTTCGGTGGCGCCTTCGGCCAGCGACTGGCTGGCGGCGGAGACCTGGCCGGCGGCGGCCGTGGTCTGGAGCGCGCCGGCCTGGAGGGAGTCGGCGACGCCGGCGAGGACCTTGCTGATGGCGCGCAGGTTCAAAAGCGAGAGCGCCACTCCGGCCACCAAGGCGAGGATCGTCGTGAGCAGGAGCCAACGGTTGGCCGACTTCACGTCGTGGATGATCTGGTGACCGAGGGTGTCCCCGCGGTCGGCGTTGAACTTCAGCAAAGCATCGCCCGCCCTGGAATAGGCGTTGTAGGCGGGAATGCCTGCCGCATCGAGGAGATCGGAGGCGGCCTGGCGGTCGGTCTCGACGAGCTCGATGATGCGCTGGCGGGTTTCGCTGTTGGCTCTCCGCGCGGCCGCGAGTTCGGCAAAGAGCTGCCGGTCCTCGGGCAGAACGATGGTCGCCTCATATTTCTGGTAGTCCTCGTTGTTGCCCGCACTGAGGACCTCGATCTCGCGCTTCAGCCGCTGCCGATCCTCGGCGGTCTTGGCGCGCAGGATGCGGGTGACCCGCAATTGGCTTTCGGCCAGCCGAAGGTTGGCCCGGCCCATCAGGGTGACCCCCGGCAGCACATCGTCGGCGATCGCGGACGAGGTGTCGCTGAGGCGACCGAGTTGGAGGATGGCGAAGAGGCCGACTCCGGCGAGGGCGGTGCCGAGCAGCGCGACGATGATCGCAATGCGTTTACCAATCGTGAGGGTCTTCATTTGTGGTTGTCGTGGAGAAAGCGATGAGGGAACGGCCGGGGCGGTGGAGCCGATGGCATCGGTGGCCTGGCGTTGCGCGCTGGCTCGCTCGCGCTTGCGGTCGAGCAGGGGCGTCCCGATCCGCGGTGTCGGTGCAACGATCCGACGGGATTTTGAAGGGAACGAGTGCGCGATGCCTCCGTGGAACGGTTCATAGGGCTTTGCTTCGAACGGACGAGGCGCGGAGCGCTGGACTAGGAGGTCCGGAGTTGCCGGGAAACCGCGGCTGCGAGGTCGGCGGGCGAAAAGGGTTTGGCGAGGTACTCGATCGCTCCGAATTGCCCCATCATGCGGAGCAGGAATTCGCTTCTGAGTTGGCCGCCGCCGGACATGGCGATGACCGGTATGGCGGGCTTCGAGGTCTGAAGGACCTGGAGGGTCTCGATGCCGTCTTTCTTGGGCATCAGGACATCGAGCAGCACGAGCTCGGGCTTTTCGGAGGTGATGCGCTGGAGTGCCTCCTCGCCATCCCGTGCTTCTGTCACTTCGTGCCCTTGTGATTTCAGGGCCCAGCGTAGGACGGTGCGGCAGTCTTGGTCGTCGTCGACGATGAGAATTGTGGCCATGGGAGTGTCTCCGGTGGGGCTTCCGAGGTCAGGCCGCGGCAGAGACTGCGTCGCTGAGCTGTTCGCCGGTGAGGACGCGGTCGATGTCGAGCAGGGCTTTCACCATGCCGTGAACGCGGGCGAGACCGCGCAGAAAGGCGACATTGACCGTGCAGCCGAAGTCGGGCGGCGGCGAGATCTCGGCCTCGCTGATCGACATGACCTCCTCGACGGTGTCGACGAGCAGGCCAATCGGCACGATCCCTCGCGCGGCGGAGCGGAACTGGACCACGATGATGCAGGCGCGGTCACCTTCGGCCTCGGCCGGCAGGCCGAAACGGCGCCGCAGATCGACGACCGGCACGATGCGCCCGCGCAGGTTGATCACGCCCCGGAGGTGGCTGGGCAGCTGGGGCACCATGGTGACGGTGGTGCTGCGGATGATTTCCTGCACCGCGAGGACCTCGATGCCGTAGGCTTCGGCCCCGAGGCGGAAGGTGAGGTAGCGGCCGGCGGAGACGGTGTCGGAGGACATGGGGTTAGTGCGCATGGGCGATGTTGGTTTCCTGCGAGGCAGTGCGTATGCACGGGGCAACATCGGAACCCGGAGGACCTCCGGTTACTCCGCAGATCTCCAATCCCTGTCAGATTTCGCGCAGCATTGCTGTCGGGTGAATCCCCGACAGCGCGAGCGCCGGCGCAGCCAAGCCGTGAGGAGACGAGCGACGAGCGCCAAACCCCGGTGGACAGGCGAGCGGTGAGGCAATCGCCGGACTCAGGCACTCCGCGCGGGGCCCTCGTGCATCGACTCTTGTCGCTCGACGGGCTTGTCAGGCTCAGGCCGGGGCGAGGCCCAAGCGCACGGCGCACCGGACCAGCTCCGCGCGGCTGGTGCAGCCGAGCTTCTTCGCGAGGCGGGCTCGGTAGGTGTCCACGGACTTGACGCTCACGCCGAGTTCGGCGGCGACTTCCTTGTAGCTGAGGCCGTCGGCCAGCCCCTTCAGCACCGCGCGCTCGCGGTCCGAGAGTGCCGGCTGGTCGGAGACCGCGACGGCGCCCGGGGGGGCGGACTCGCGGAGGGCCGCGACGAGGGCGGTCGCGGCATCGGCCGAGAGGAAGACCTTCCCTGCGGCTATGGTGCGCACGGCCCGGACGAGATC
>JAEXPG010000082.1 GCA_023447015.1 Verrucomicrobiota bacterium | reverse complement strand
GGCGATCGCGGCGTTGCTCGAGCGGGCCGACGCTCTCCTTCCAGTTGTAGAAATCGCGCGGGCCGGAACCGTGCACGAGGCAGCCGCCGGGGAAGCGCATGAACTTCGGGTGGAGGTCGGCGATCGCTTGGGCGAGGTCGCGGCGCAGGCCGTTGGGGCGGCCCTTGAAGGTGTCGGTCGGCAGGAGCGAGACCATGTCGAGGGCGATTCCGCCGGCTTCGTGGGCGAGCAGGACGAAACGCGCGTCGGGCGCCGACTCGGTCGGCGGGAGGGTGAAGGCGTGTTGGGTCCAGGTGCGCCCGGTGATCTCAAGGCGCTTCTCGGCCAGCACGCGGCCGTCGCTGGTCTCGATGCGGGCGGTGAGCGGCATCGGTTTGCGCTGATCGACGCGCGGGCCGGGACCGCCCCATTTCGGGCCCATAAACGCCTGATACGCCCAGAACGAGGCCGCGTAGGAGGCGCCGGCCGTCACGGGCAGCTGGTCGAAGCCGCGGTTGGCGACGCCCACGCCGGTGCCGGGCGTGAGCACGTTGAGCACGAGGTAGCGTGGGTTGTTGGGGTGGATCGACCGGTAGTCGCCGAGACCAAGCTGACCGGTGCCGCCGTCGCGCTGGACGAGGTCCCAGCCGGTGAACGAGCCCCAATCGCCTTGGGCGGAAGCGGTGTACTCGAAGGACCGGTTCTGGATGAGCTCGGCGTAGAGGCCGCCATCGGCGGCGTAGTTGAGGTCCTCGAAGAAGATGCCGACGAGGTCCGGGCTGATCGATTTGCCGGCGGCGGCGAGGTCGAGTTCGAGGCGAAGCGGGGTGGCCGGCTCGCTGGCGGGTGTCGCGACCGCGAGAAGCGGCAAACCAGCGACCAGGATGAGGGAGGATGGCAAGAGACTCATAAGGGGAAAGTCACGATGGGGGTGCGGCTGACAGTCTTGCGCAGGAGCTCCGGGCGCAAACGCCCGGGGCACTTGACAGTGAGGCGCCGAGGATAGGCCCGCGCGGAGCAACTCCCCGGCGGCGACGCACGGGTGGCGGGTCAGGCCGACGCGGTGCCGGCCCGGCGCAGACGCTTCCATCCGTAACCGTAGGCGGCGACGATCAGGAAGCAGAGTCCCGGGACGACGAACGCCGTCGACATGCCGTAGTGGTCGCCCATCGAGCCCATGAACTTGGGCACGATCGCGCCGCCCATGATCGCCATGACGATGTAGCCCGAAGCCCGTTTGGCGTGTGTGCCGAGATCCTGGATCCCGAGGGCGAAGATGGTCGGGAACATGATCGACATGAAGAAGAAGCTGCCGAAGACGGCGACCACGCTCACCCAGCCGAGGTGCGCCACGACGAGCAGGCACAGGCCCGCGTTCAACGCGCCGTAGAGGCCGAGCAGCGAGCCAGGCGCGAGCTTGCGCAGGAGCGCGGCCCCGATCACCCGGCCGCCGAGGAAACAGCCGAAGGCGACCGAGAAGAGCAGCGAAGCCGTCTGGTTGGAGATGGCCACCGGCGCCTGCGAGGTCAGGTAGTTGATGAAGTAGGCGAAGATGCCGGACTGGGCGGCGACGTAGAAGAACTGCGCGAGTGTCGCGGCGGAGAAATGGGGGCGCCCCCAGATCCCGGAGCGTTCGAGCGTGCGCGCCTTCGCCACCAGCGCGACGGTGCCGACCGCGACCACGAGCGCGGTGGTGAGGCCGAGCACCTTGAGCGCGCGAATCTCGTCGAGGCTGCGGATCGTCGCCACGGCCGCGACGATCATGCCGACGGCGGTTGCGAACACGACGAGGTTGAACCACGAGAACAACCAGGCGGCCGAGCTTCGGCCACCGCCCGCGGGAGCCGGCTGGTCGCCACCGGCCGGCGGCGGTTCCTCGGCGACGATGTCGGGCAGCTTTGCGCGCCCGAAGGCCACGGCGAGCAGCAGCACCACCACCGCGACGGCGACATAGGGAATCCAGAGGGTCTGCGCCCCGGTGCTCTTCCCGGCGGCGTCGGTGGAGTAGAAGAAGAAGCGGCCCGCGATGGGGCCGAGGATCCAGCCCACGCCGTTGCAGGACTGGGCGAGGTTGATGCGCGCGGCGCCGAACTCGCGCGGGCCCAGGACGGTGGTGTAGGGGTTGGCGACAGTCTCCAGGAACGTGAGACCGGCGGCGATGACGCAGACGCCGATCAGGAACGCCCAGAACTCGGCGATCTGCGTGGCGGGAATGAACCAGAAGCCGCCGACTCCGACCATGAGCAGTCCGGCGACGATGCCGCCCTTGTAGCCGATCTTCTGCGCGAGCCATCCGGCCGGCAGCGCCATCAGGAAGTAGCCGAGGTAGTGGGCGAACTGCACCCAGGCGGACTGGGCGAGCGTCAGGTGCAGCTCCTCCTGGAAGTGCTTGTCCATGACGTCGATCATCCCGTTGCAGAATCCCCAGAGGAGGAACAACGAGCTGACGAGGGCGAACGGCACCGCGTACGAGCGGCCGTCGGGGGCGGCGAAGAGGCCGCGTTGGTTCGGGGTATTCATGCCTTGGGGTGACGATGCGGCTCGGGGTTGGCCGGGGGGGCGGAGGGGAGAGGATGCTAGAGCGAGATCATGGCCTTGAGCACGCCGGCGGCGGGATCGGTCCAGCCGGCGAACTGTGCCGGCACCGCTGCGAGCTCGGCCCGGTGCGTGATCCATGGATTGGTGTCGACGCGACCCGCTTCGACGAGGTCGAGGATGTGGCGGAAGTCCTCGGGCCGGGAGTTGCGGCTGGCGAGCAGCGTGAGCTCGCGGCGATGGAAGTTGGGGTCGTTGAAGGTGACGTCGCCCGGGAAGAGCCCGACGAAAACGAGCCGGCCGCCAGGCGCCGGGTAGTTGAACGCCGCGGCCATCGAGGCGGGATTGCCGGTGGCGTCGAAGACGGCGGTGGGCAGGTCGCCGCCGGTCAGCTCGGCCAGGCGCGCCGCGACCTCGGGCGTGGCGGTGGTGTCGATCGTGGCGTCGGCGGCGAGGCCGAGGCGCTCGCGGCAGAAGGCGAGGCGGCGGGCGTTGAGGTCGACCGCGAGCACGCGCGCGCCGGCGGCGAGGGCGAACTGGATCACGGCAAGCCCGATCGGGCCGGTGCCGAGCACGGCCACCGTTTCGCCCGCGGCGAGCGCGGCGCGTTCCACGGCGTGGGCGCCGATGCCGAGCGTCTCGACCAGCGCGAGTTGATCAAAGGTCAGGTTCGACGAGGGGTGCAGCTTCGCCGCCGGCACGAGGAAACGCTCGCGCATGCCGCCGTCGACATGCACGCCCAGGACCCTGATCTGCGCGCAGCAGTTGGGCTTGCCGCGGCGGCAGGCGATGCAGCGACCGCAGTTCAGGTACGGTTCGACGGCGCACCGGTCGCCCGGTTTCACCGCGGTCACGTCCGCCCCGACGGCGAGCACCTCGACGCCGAGTTCGTGGCCGAGGATGCGCGGGTAGGTGAAGAACGGCTGCTTGCCGCGGAAGGCATGGAGATCGGTGCCGCAGACGCCGACGCGGTGCACGCGCACGAGCGCCTCGCCCGCGCCGGGCAACGGGGGTTCGGGGAGTTCCTCGGCGCGGAACACGCCGGGTTCGACAAGCAGAATGCTTTTCATCGGCAAGGAAGGCAGGAGGTCAGGCGAGGATCGGATCGCGGTTTTCGGGGCGACCGCGGGTGAAATTGTGGTTGTGGACCGGTTGCAGCAGCTCCAACACCCGGCCGAGGAGCGCCTGATCGAGCGGTTCGTCCGCGTAGGCGATGTTGCGGCGGATGTTTTCGGGGTCGGCGCTGCCGACGAGGGTCGTGGCGATGCCGGGGTTAGCGATGGAGAACTGGATCGCGAGCTTCACGATGTCGGCGCCGACCGACTGGCAGTACTCGACGGCGCGGCGGGCGGCGGCGACCAGCGCGGGCGGCGCGGGGTGCCAAGGCGGCACACCCCGCGGGGTGAGCAGGCCCATGCCGGTGGGCGAGGCGTTGATCACCCCGACGCGCCGCTGCGCGCAGTACGGGAGCAGCGAGTCGAGCGAGGTGTCGTTCAGCTCGTAGTGGCAGAAGGAGAGGATGGTCTCGACCAGGCCGGGCGGGGTGCGGTCGAGCACGGCGGGGAAGACTTTGAGCGGCAGGCCGGTGATGCCGATGTGGCCGATCCGTCCGGCGCGCTTGAGCGCGAGCAGCGCGGGCAGCGTCTCCTCGACGATCTGGTCGAGCGCGGCGAACTCGATGTCGTGGCACTGCAGCAGGTCGACGTGGTCGACGCCGAGGCGCGCGCAGCTCTCGTCGAGGCTGCGGGTGACCCGTGCGGCGGAGAAGTCGAATTCGCCCTCGCCGTACTGGCCGACCTTGGTGGCCAGGAGGTAGCGGTCGCGGGCGACGCCCTTGAGCGCGCGCCCGAGCACGGTCTCGGCCCGCGTGGCGCCGTAATAGGGCGAGACGTCGATGAAGTTGATGCCGAGATCCAGGGCCGTGTGGACGGTCCGGATGCTCGCGGCGTCGTCGGTCGGACGGAAGACGCCGCCGAGCGAGGAGGCGCCGAAGCTGAGGATGGAGACGTGGAGGCCGGTGGTGCCCAGCGGACGGCGTTGCATGGCAATCAGGGGGAGAGGTGGTAGGCGGATACGGCGGTGGCGCCCAGGATGGCCGCGCGCTCGGCGGGTGGGAGCGGCCGGATGAACTCGGCGACCAGGGCATGCCAACGCTGGTAGTCGGTCGCCACCAGGCAGACGGGCCAGTCGGAGCCGAACATCAGGCGCCGCGGTCCGAACGCCTCGAGCACCACCTCGAAATAGGGCCGGAGCAGTTCCGGGAACCAACGCCAGCGCGGCACCTCGGTGACGACGCCCGAGAACTTGCAGAAGACATTGGGGCGGCGCGCGAGTTCGCGGATCTGTTCGCGCCACGCGAGGGGCGGCGGACCGTCGACGACCGGCTTCGCGATGTGGTCGAGGATCACCCGAAGATTCGGGTGCCGATCGACCAGCGCGATTCCCGCCGGCAGTTGCGGGGCCTTGATCAGGAGATCATAGGTGAGGTTGCGCTCTGCGACAGCGGCCAGGCCGGCGTTGAATCCCGCATCGGCGAAGTAGGCGTCGGGTTCCGCCTGGAGCACATGGCGCACGCCCTTGAAGCGCGGATGGGTGCGGTAACGGTCGAGGCGCGCGGCCACGGCGGCGCCTTCGCGCGCGAGCGGCATCCAGCCGACCACTCCCTTGATCGCCGCGCAGGTTTCGCTGAGTTGCAGCAACCAGGCGGTCTCCTCGAGCGACTGCCGGGCTTGGATGGCCACGGAGCCGTCCAGGTCGGTGTCCTGCCCGGCGGCGAGCAGATCGGCCGGGAGGAAATCGCGCCGGATCGCGGCCATCGATTCGTCGATCCAATCGTACTCGGCCGCGGAGTAGTGCCAGAAATGTTGATGGGCGTCGATGAGCACGGGAGGGGCCGAGGGCGAGGGAAGGAAGCCGGGCGGGCGACGAAGCGGGGACGATGGGGCGGGCGCCGGCACGGTGCGCGGCGCGACAACGGCGAGGGTATCGGATTCCGCGTCGGAGAAGAATGGCCGTTCTTGTCCGGTGCATGACCATTCTTGATGTGTTGCCGTGGCGGCTGCCGCGGCCAGCCTCATGACGAATGGCTGCACGTACGCAGGCTCTCCCCGCCTTCATGTCCGCCGAGGTGACCGCGGCGCGGCGGTTTTTCCTCGCGCCCGAGGAGCGGCCCGAACGCGGGCTCGCAGTGGTCTCAGGTGGCTGGGAGCGGACCGCCCCCGGCTATCGGATCGACCGTGCGGAGTTCCCGTACTTCGGGTTGGAGTTTGTGGCCGGTGGGAGCGGGCGGCTGCGCATCGACGCGCGAGAGCATCGGCTGAGCCGGGGCGCGGTCTTCACCTACGGTCCCGGCGTGGCGCACTCGATCACACCGGATCCGGCGGAGGGCCTGTCGAAGTATTTTGTCGATCTGGAGGGGCCGGAGGCGCGACGCGCGATGGTCGCCGCAGGGCTGGCGCCCGGCACCTGTCTGGCGGTGGCGGCCCCCGACGAAGTGCAGGCGGCGTTCGAGCGGCTGTTCGACGCCGCCGGGCGGGGCACTGCCGCGGTGGGACCGTTGGCGGCCCTGCATGCGCGGATCCTGCTCATCGTCGTGGGCGAGGGGCGGCTCGAGGGCGGCGGCCGTTCGGCGCAGGCGCGGCAGACGTTCCTGCGGTGTCGCGAACACATGGAGCAGAAGTTCCTCACGATCCGCACCGCGGAGGAGGCGGCCGCGGCCTGTCGGGTCGCGCCCGAATACCTCAGCCGACTCTTCCGCCGCTTCGCGGGGGTGCCCGCCTATCGATTCCTGATGCGGCTGAAGATGAACCATGCGGCCATCCTCCTTGAGGGGCAGGTGCGGAATGTGGGCGAGACGGCCGAGGTGCTCGGCATGGACCCGTTCCATTTCTCGCGCGCGTTCAAGCGGGTCCACGGATGTGCGCCGGCCGCGTTCCTCGCCCAACGGGCGCGGGTGGAGTGCGCGCAGGAGGACAGAGACGCGGCACGACCGGGCGCGTCGTCTCCGCTCGCCGTGCGAGCACCCCGCCAGTGACCCGCAGGACTGCGGGTCGCGCCTGCGGCGCAGTTGGCGCGCAAGGAACCTAGCGTGCCTTCTCGGGGGACAGGTGGACGGTGATCGGTTCGCCGGTGTAGCGAACGGACTGGGGTGCGCTGGAGGGGGAGTCGGCGACGACGATCGTGAGCTCGCGGTTTGCGACCAGGCCTGGGAACGAACCCTCGCGGGCGCCGATGCGCAGCGTGCGCGTGGCGTCGTCCCATTTGAGTTCATAGGTGGCGCGCTCGCCGCGCTCGTAGGCGTAGGTCTCGTTGTCGTCCTCGTAGACGGTGAACGTGGCGTCGGCGCCGGGGTAGATGCGGATCTCGTAGGGCGCGTCGGGGCGCTCGGTGGCGTACTGGAGATCGGCCGGGCCCATCGGCACGATGGAACCGGCGCGCACGTAGAGCGGGAAGGCGCCGAGCGGGCAGTCCATCGACACCGACTGGCCGCCGGTGTGGCGCGCGCCGGTCCAGAAGTCGTACCAGTCGGCGCCGGCAGGGAGGTAGGTGGCCGACGAGAAATCGCTGTTCTTGGGCTGGTTCGCGAGGGCGTAACGCTCGCTGGGCGTGCGCCACGCGAGGCGGAAGAAACGCGACTGGCCGCCTTGGTGGAACTCCGCCTTCATGGCGACCTTCTGGCCGCGGGTGAGCGTGACCTTGGCGCTGCGGAGGCGTTTTGCGCCGTAGCTCCAATCGTCGATCAGGAGGCGGCCATCGAGGTGGAGGCGGGCGCCGTCGTCGTACTCGAGAGCGAACTCGTATTCGCCGTCCTCGGGTGCGGTGAGCGTGCCTTCCCAGCGAGCGGAGAAGTTGTCGAAACCGTCGAGGCCGGGCGGCGGGTTGGCGAGCGGCGGGCCGGGCCAGGCGTGCTCGAGATTGGTGTCGACGGTCTTGCCGGCGGGTTTCTCGAAATCGACACCGGCGAAATACTGCACGGCGAGACCGGGCTGGCCGTCGGGCGTGCGGAGCACCGCGGCGGGGATCGTTGCCGGCGGCGGATCGCTCAGGTGGTACATCGCGCGAGTGACGGGGTGCACGAGAAACGCGGGGCCGAACAGGAAGGCGTCGTCAGTCTGGCGGACCTTCGGGTCGTCGGGGAAGTCCAGCGGGAGGCCGCGCATCATCGTGTACGCGTCGGCCGTGCTCCGCCAGGCGAGCGAGTAGACGTAGGGCAGGAGGCGGTAGCGCAGTTGCGCGGCGCCGAGGAGCGAGTCGTAGATCTCGGGCGCGAGGGTCTTGAAGAGGTAGGGCTCGCGCTCGATGTCCGCGCCGTGGATGCGGTAGATCGGGTTGAAGATCGCGAACTGGTTCCAGCGGGCGAAGAGCTCCTGGTACTCGGGGTTCTTCTCGCCCTGCGGGAAATGGACGAAGAAACCGCCGGTGTCCTGCGTCCAGTACGGCAGGCCGGCCATGGCGACGTTGATGCCGCCGGAGATCTGGGCGCGGAACGTGGCCCAGCTCGAGGAGGTATCGCCCGACCACGGCAGCGCGGCGTAGCGCTGCTGGCCGGCCCAAGCGGAACGGGTGAGCGTGAAGACGCGTTTGTCGCTCGCGGCGCGCTGGCCCTCGTAGGTGCCTTTCGTCGTCACGAGGGTGTAGGGGTTGAGGTAGCGGGTGAAGTCGCCGAGCGCGTTGCGGCCGAGACCCTTGATGTCGCGCTCGACCTCGATCGGATCGTGGCACGCGCCGCCGACCTCGACCTCGGTGCCGTCCATCCAGAGGGCGTCGACGCCGACGTCGAGCAGGCCGCTCTTGATGTGCTTGAAGTAGATCGCGCGGCCCTCGGGGCTGAAGGCGTCGTACACGCGCG
>JAEXPG010000072.1 GCA_023447015.1 Verrucomicrobiota bacterium | reverse complement strand
CCTCTGTCCTCCATCCTCCGTCGTCCCCCACCTTCCACCTTCCCACCTTCCACCCGTCACTTCCGTCCTCCGTCCTCCGCCCTCCGTCTTCAGAGCCCTTCCACCTTCCACCTGTCACCTGCCACCTCCGGCTGCCGTTCCGGAACCTGCGATCGTATCGGATTCTCCGTTGCCAGCCGACGTGATGGGGTGCTCGATCTCCGCATGCGCGCAACCCAGCCCACCGCCGCATCCACAGGACCCCGCTCCGCCCGGGAGAAACCTCTCGCCTCGGACTGCCGTTGTCCAACCCCCTCGGGTATCATCATGCGCGAACCACCGCCCTCTCGCGCATGAAACCACCGAGCAGCGTCCCTCCCCATCGCCCGATCCGTCTGCCACGCGCAACGGACCAGCGCCAAGCTGCGTCCACCACCTCGCCGCGGAGGTCACCCGAGCCTATGCCCCGCCCGTTTCAGCACAGCCCGGTCGCAGTCCAGGAACAACCGGAGGCTGACGCCCCGTACCGGCGCCTCGCATCTCGCCGCATCACATTCCAATCTCCGGTTACGCGATCCCCTCAAGACACCAAGCCGTCCTTCGCCCCCTCTTCCGCGCCACCACCCCTTCCTTAACATGAGCGCATCATTCCCCGATCTCTTCGAGAAGTTGACCGGTTCCGCCCCCTTCCCCTGGCAGACCGCACTCTACGATTTGTTCATCGCCGGCCGCATGCCGCCAGCCGCCGACATCCCCACCGGACTGGGCAAGACTTCCGTCGTCACCATCTGGTTGATCGCGCTGCTCACACATCCAAATCAGGTGCCGCACCGTTTGGTCTATGTCGTCAACCGCCGCACGGTCGTCGACCAGACCACCGCCGAAGTGGAGCGCGCGCGCAACAAGCTACGTGAACACCCAACATTGATGGCGAAGCTCCAACGACTCTGCGCGATTCCGACGGAGATGCCGCTCGCGCTCAGCAGCCTGCGCGGGCAATCCGCCGACAATCGCGAGTGGAGCATCGATCCCGCACGCCCAGCAGTCATCGTCGGCACCGTAGACATGATCGGTAGTGGTCTCCTCTTCAGCCGCTACACCTGCGGTTTCAAAACCCGCCCGCTCCACGCCGCCCTCCTCGGCCAAGATGTTCTCCTCGTCCACGACGAGGCCCATCTCGAGCCGGCCTTTCAGACGCTGCTCGAAAGCATCGCGACCGAGCAACGTCGCTGCAACGAGGCCCGCGCGCTGCATGTTCTTCAGCTCACCGCAACCAGCCGAAATACGGTTCCATCGTTCAAGCTCACACCCGACGACGAGAAGGACTCGCGCGTACGCAAGCGCCTTCGCGCTCCGAAACAGCTCCACCTCCATTCGCTCGCGAATGAGAAAGAGCTACCCGAGAAACTCGTCGAACTGGCGCTCGCACATCGCACTTCCGGCCGCGCGATTCTGGTCTTCCTCCGGACTGTCGAAGCGGCAAACAAGGTCACGGGCGCCCTCGCCAAACAGTCGCTCCCGGTCTGCGTGCTCACCGGCACTATGCGCGGCAAAGAGCGCGATCAACTCGTCGCCGATCCCGTCTTCCAACGGTTCCTCCCGCCGGCAAACCAGCCCCAAGATGGCCCCAAGCCGACCGTGTACTTGGTCGCGACGAGCGCCGGTGAAGTCGGCGTCAACATCTCCGCCGACGATTTGGTGTGCGATCTCACCACCTTCGAAAGCATCGCCCAACGCTTCGGCCGCGTGAACCGTTTCGGAGAGACCAAGGGTACGTCCATCGCCGTGGTCCACCCCGACTCGTTCGATTCCACCAAGCCCTACGAAACCGCCCGCGAGCGCACCCTCGCCCTGCTCCGGCAACTCGACGGCGACGCAAGCCCTCACGCCCTCCGCCAACTCGCCCCAGCGGCGCGTTGCGCCGCCTTCAGCCCAGAGCCCGTCATTCGCCCGGCCACCGATATTCTCTTCGATGCGTGGTCGCTCACGACGATTCGCGAACCGCTCCCCGGGCGCCCGCCCATCGCGCCCTACATTCATGGCGAGACGACCGCTTGGGACCCGCCCGAGACGCACCTCGCCTGGCGCAGCGAAGTAGACCTCATTCGCGGCCCGCTCCTCGAATTCTACACGCCGGAAGACTTGCTCGCCGACTATCCGCTCAAACCGCACGAGTTGCTTCGAGATCGCTCGGACCGCATCCGCGAGCAACTGGCACTCATCGCCGAACGCACGGCCAACGAGGAGCCAATCGACGTCTGGCTCGTCAACGGCGATGGCACCGTGCAACCGCCTGTCCCGTTGGCGACATTTGTCGACAAGGAGTCCGAAGAACTACTCCACGACCGGACCGTTCTCCTGCCTCCACGCGCGGGCGGTCTTTCACCGGCAGGGCTGCTCGACGGGAAAACCCAACCCACCGATACCGGCGCCGAAGATGTCGCTGACTTCTCCTCAGCCGCACCCGACCAGCGTCCACGCATCAGACTCCTTCAGGACACCGCGGAGATCCCCGCAGAGTACTCCAACTCCAACCTCCGGACCATCCGCGTTATCGACACGCTTCGCGGCATGGAAGAACCGGACTCACCCAATGCCGACACACCCGCCGCTCCTCGTTTCTGGTTCTGGCTTGAACGACCCGAGTCCGCCGGCATCGACGGTAAACGGATGTCCGGGCCGTCCGTTCTTCTTGAGGATCACACCGGCGATGTCGAAGCGCACGCCCGCTCCATCGTGGGCAAGCTCAAGCTCTCCGCTCCGCTCGCCGAGTGCGTCATTCACGCCGCACGCCTTCACGACCTCGGCAAACGCCGCGCCTACTGGCAACGCAGCATCGGCAACGACGTTGCCTCCCGCGTGCTCGCCAAACCCGGTCGCGATCTTCGGACCCGCGATCTCGGCGAACCCTACCGCCACGAATTCGGTTCGCTGCGCGACGCCGCCAGCGACGCACAACTTCGCGCCCTCGGCGCCGACGAGCGAGACCTCGTTCTTCACCTGATCGCCGCGCACCACGGTCGGGCGCGTCCGCATTTTCCAACCGTCGAAGCGTTCGACCCCGAGGCGACACTCGCCGAGTCCCAGACCATCGAGACGGAAGTGCCTCTGCGTTTCGCCCGACTGCAACGCCGTTTCGGTCGCTGGGGACTCGCCTATCTCGAATCGCTGCTCCGCGCCGCCGACTACGCCGCCAGCGCCGGAATCAAACCCGCCACGGAGGACAACGCATGAGCGCCACCCCAGCCACCATCCGCATCAACGTCGATGTCACCAACCCCGGCCAGTTCTTCGCCTGCTGCGGCATGCTGGAACTAGCGAGCCGGCTATCTACTGAAGCACACGGCTGGTTCGACGGCGGACACTTCAACATCAGTGGCAAGCCATCGCTCGCGGCTCTGATCGCTGACATCACCACAGCCAAGCTGACTCAAACTGACGTCGAAGACACCACCGCATCCCCCATTCTCATCGAGAAACCGTTCTCACTCCGCCTCGATTGGTGGAAGAGCGGCGACCGCACCGCTAGCGATCTCAAGGTCTGGGCCGGAACGATGGAAAGCTACCGCATCGCCCGCGCCATGCAGCACACCATGAAGGCGCCTGAGTTCGCGTCCGAGAATCTGTTGAATTGCGGAATGGTCGCCTACGACGCTGACGATCCGGAGACGAAGGTGGAACCGTTCTACTTCGACGCACGTCGCGGTCCCAACGCCCACTCCCGCGATGTCGGCTTCTCGCCCAACGACCTCAAGCTGACCACCATCGCGTCACCGGCAGTCGAGCTTCTCTGCCTTATCGGACTGCAACGTGTTCGCCCCGTCTCCGCCGGGCAGCCACGCCGCTTCGACTACTACGTCTGGTCTCAACCATTGCCGACCTCGCTCGTTCCAGTTGCCGCAGCGGGCCTCTTAGGAAGCACAGCCACACAGGGCTACCGCTTCGAGAGTTGGTTCCGCACCGGACAGCGCAAACACAAAGCCTTCCTCACCGCCAAACCCATCTCCATTCACCATGAGTAACTCCAAACAGTTCGACCAGTATCTCACCGAGAGCGGTCCCGCCGCACTCGTCGTCCGCGAACAACTCATCCCCGTCGAGGGCGCCGATGGCGTGCTCTTCCCTTCCACTTTCGCCGCAGGCGCCGGCTTTCCCGGTGGCTACAACATCGACGGCGAGCCCAACGGGGA
>JAEXPG010000641.1 GCA_023447015.1 Verrucomicrobiota bacterium | reverse complement strand
TAGCTGATGTTCGTGTAGATCGGGATGCCGTAGCCCTGCACCTCGACGTTCGAGGGGACGGGGATGGTCTTCCACGCGGAGTCGTCGAAGGTCGGTTGCGCGAAGCCGGCGATGCGATCCGCCGGTTTGGCGACCCAGGCGAACTCCCAATTGCCGTTGAGCGAGCGAACGAAGGGGGAGGCGGCGCGGTCGAACGTGCGCGCCTGGTCGGCGGTGGCGTAGCGCGTCATCGTCGCCGCGGGCGGCTCGGTGCCGGCGTGGAGCTGGGTCTCGTCCTGCCAGGCGGGGCGGGGGGCGGGTTCTACGGCCGAGGCGGGAAGGATCGAGGCTGCGAGGAGCAGCCCGGACATGCTGCAGGCAGCGGAGAGGCGGGAGGGTATCATTTGGCAGAGGGGACGCGGGCCAAGGCTGACACCTCGGCCCGCGTGCAACAAGCTGCCATCCGGGGGACCGTCAAGTAGGGGGCGCCGCGTTCTCGGGCTGGCGCACGGCGAGCAATCCACTTTAGTCGGCCTCTGTCGCCGCATGACTCCGCTCGAAGCCCAGGCCCGTATCTCCGCCCTCCGCACCGAACTCGCCCGCCACGACGAGCTGTACTATCGGCAGGCGCGGCCGGAGATCACCGATTTCGATTACGACCGGCTCAAACGCGAGCTCCCCGAGCTCGAGGCGGCGCATCCGGAACTGGCGACCGGTGCTTCGCCGACGAAACGCGTGGGTGACGACCGTGCCGAGGGCTTCGCCCGCGTGCGGCACCGCCAGGCGATGATGACCCTCGACAACACCTACGACGAGGGCGAGCTGCGCGAATTCCACGCGCGGCTCGTGAAGCTGTTTGGCAGCGACGACCTCGCCTACACCGTGGAGCCGAAGATCGACGGTCTCGCGGTGAGCCTCACCTACGAACACGGCAAGCTTGTGCGCGCGGTGACCCGCGGCGACGGCGAGGAGGGCGACGATGTGACGGCCAATGTGCGCACGATCCGCGGGCTGCCGACCGCGTTGAGAGAAACCGGAGAGCGGAAACCGGAGCGCGGAACGACCGCGGCAGCCGGAGAGCTGCCACTCTTCGCGGCGGCGCCGGAGCGCACGTTTCCAAGCCTGATCGAGATCCGCGGCGAGGTCTTCCTGCGCAACGAGGAGTTCCAGCGCATCAACCGCGAGCAGGAGGAGGCCGGTCTCGAGCCCTATGCGAACCCGCGCAACCTGGCGGCGGGCACGCTCAAGCTGCTCGACTCCGCGGAGGTGGCGAAGCGCCGGCTGGAGATCGTGCTCTACGGGCTGGGCGCCTGCGAGCCGGGCGAGCCGGCAGCGTCCCAGTCGGAGTACCTCGCGCAGCTCGTCGCCTGGGGTCTGCCGGTGGTCGAGAAGTTCTGGGCGGTGTGCGGGATCGACGCCGTGTGGGCGGCGATCCGCGAGCTCGACGAGCGCCGGCGCACGTTTGCCTATGCGACCGACGGCGCGGTGGTGAAACTCGACCGCCATGACCAGCAGCGTGTGGCCGGTGCGCGCGGCGAAGGCCAGACCGCCCGCAAGCTCTCGCCCCGCTGGGCGTGTGCGTACAAGTTCGCCCCGGACCGGGCGGAGACGCGGGTCAATGCCATCACGATCCAGGTCGGCCGGACCGGCGCGCTCACGCCGGTGGCCGAGCTCGAACCGGTGCTGCTCGCGGGCACGACGGTGAAGCGCGCCACGCTGCACAACGCCGAGGAGATCGCGCGCAAGGACGTGCGCCCCGGCGACTTCGTGCTGATCGAAAAGGCTGGCGAGATCATTCCTGCCGTCGTGCAGGTGCTCGTGGAGAAGCGCCCGGCCGGCCTCGCGCCGTATGTGTTCCCCACGAGTTGCCCGATCTGCGGCACCGCGGCGACGCGTGCCGAGGGCGAGGTCGTGTGGCGCTGCCCGAACGCCGACTGCCCCGAGAAGGTGCGGCGCCGCCTTGAGAATTTCGCATCGAAGGGCTGCCTCGACATCGACGGTCTCGGCGAGGAGGTCGTCGCGTTGCTGATCGAGCGTGGCCTCGTGAAGGTCATTCCCGACATCTTCCGGCTGAAGCTTGAGGATCTGCTGCCGCTCAAGAAGTCGGGCGAGGTGTGGGCGGGCAACCTGGTCGCAGCCATCGCCGCGCGGAAGCATGCCGACCTCTGGCGCGTGCTCAACGGCCTGGGCATCCCGCAGGTGGGTGCGGCGGCGTCGAAGGATCTCGCGCAACGTTTTCGCTCGCTCGACGCCATCGCGGCGGCGAGCGAGGCCGACCTGCTCAACGTCGGCGGCTTCGGCGAGCGCACCGTGGGCCTGCTCCGTGGTTGGTTTGCGCAGTCGGGCAACCAGGCGCTGCTGGCCGATCTGCGCTCGGTTGGACTGGAACCGACGCCGCCCGCCGCGGCGGGCGCAGGCGCGCCGCTTGCCGGCAAGACCCTCGTGCTCACCGGCACCTTGCCCGCGCTCTCCCGCGAGGAGGCGACGGCGTTGATCGAACAGGCTGGCGGCAAGGTGAGCGGCAGTGTCTCCAAGAAAACCCATTACGTGGTCGCGGGCGAGGAGGCGGGCTCGAAGCTGGAGAAGGCGCGCGCGCTCGGCGTGCCGGTGCTCGACGAGGCGGGGCTGCTACGCTTGCTGGCGAGCGGCTAGGTCACCGCCCTGGCCTACCGGGCGGATGCGCCAAACTCGCGCCGGCCGACCGGCCCAAAATCGATTTGCCGCGGACCGGGCGGGGAGCGGACCCTCGCACCGATGACCCACTTTCTCCGCTTCTCCCTGGCACTGGCGTTGCTGCTGGCGTTGCCCATCGCCGGTCAGGCCGCCACCGCGAAAAAGAAGAAGGCCGCCGCGCCCGCCGAGTCCGCCGCGGCGGCCCGCCCGGCCGACCGCGACTACAGCGGCGCGATCGTGATCGACGCCGCCGACGGCAAGACGCTCTTCGAGGACAACGCCGATGCGACGTCGTATCCGGCGAGCGTCACGAAGCTCATGAACCTCCTGCTCTGCGTCGAGTCGATCGAGGCGGGCAAGACGCACCTGGCGGATTCGATCACCGCGACTGCCGAGGAGGCGAAGATGGGCGGCACGCAGGTATTCCTGAAGGAGGGCGAGGTCTTCTCGATGGAGGAGTACCTCTACGCAATGATGATCCAGTCGGCCAACGACGCCGCGCTCGCGCTGTCGAAACATGTCGCCGGTTCCCGCGAGGCGTTCGTGGCGGCGATGAACCAGCGTGCGGCGCAGTTGGGGATGGCCCACACGAAATTCGTCACCCCGCACGGGCTGGCCTCGCCGAAGCAGGAGGCCGACACCTCGACGCCGCGCGACATCGCCACGCTCTCCCGCGAGCTGATCAAACATCCGCTCGTGCTCAAGTTGACCTCGGCCAAGGAGCGCACGTTCCGCAAGGAGCCGCTGCTGGTCATGCGCAACCACAACAAACTGCTCTGGCAGATGCCCGGCTGCGACGGTCTCAAGACGGGCTATCTGAGCCGGGGTGGGTTCGCGCTCTCCGCCACGGTGTATCGCGACGGCAAGCGCGTGATCGCGGTGGTCATGGGCAGCCGCGGCGGGGTGCACGGCAGCCAGCGCGACGCGATCGCGCGGCGACTGATCGGCGAGGCGATGCCGAAGGCCTCGCCGTTGCCGGCGAATCTGATCCCGGAGGCCCCCGAGCCCGAGATGGCCGTGCCGGTCGGCGCGGAGCCGGCGCAGGCGTTGCCGGTCGAGGAGGGCGAGGAAGGCGCGGCGGGCGCGACCGCGGACGGCGAGCCGAAGGTTGAGTTCAGACTGCCCGGCGCGAAACCCGTGGCGAAGTAGGCGCGGGCCGCGTACCGGGATCATCCGTGGTGCGCCGACGGGCGGGGCGGACTCCGGTTGCGCCGGGGTCCGCGCGATCCGCGCAGCACGGCGTGCCCTTGCATCCCGCGGCGGATGGCCCGTTGGTGTTGTTGTGAAAACGGTCCTCCTGTTTCTGCCGCACGGTTTCGAGACCTATGAGGCCAGCGTCTTCATCGACGTGATCGGCTGGAATCTTGTGGACGGTGACGGCTCCACGAAGCTCGTCACCGCCGGTTTCACCCGCGAAGTCGCGAGCTCCTTCGGCCAGCGGATGGTCGTGGATCTTCTCAGTGAAGAGATCCGGGTGGACGACTTTGCGGCCTTGGCGTTGCCGGGCGGGTTCGTGGAATTCGATTTCTACCGCGAAGCGTACGACGAGCGCCTGCTGGAGCTGATCCGGCAGTTCGACCGCCGCGGGAAACTGATCGCCTCGATCTGCGTCGGTGCGCTGCCGGTTGGGAAGAGCGGCGTGCTCCAGGGGCGGCGTTGCACGACCTACAATCAGAAGGACCGGATCCGCCAGAAGACGCTCGCCGGCTTCGGCGCCGCCGTCGTCAACGAGCCGGTGGTCGAGGACGGCAACATCATCACCTGCTGGGGGCCGGCGACGGGCATGGAGGTGGCCTTCCGACTGCTGGAGCGCCTGACCGACAAGGCCCGCTGCGACTTCATCCGCGGCAGCATGGGCTTTCCGGTCGGCGGCTGAGCTGGGCCGGTGCCGGGCGATCCCGGGTCTGGCGGCGGGTGCGCGTTCGGCGTCGCCGCTCGGGTGGCCCACGGCGGGTCTCCGCGGCCGGCCACTTTGCCGTTGCGCGGTCCCACCGCCTGGCGACTCTAGCCGCCTCGCATGGAAACCGCGCAGTTGATCGAGTCCTTCAACCGGGCCGGCCAAGGCCACGTCTTCCGTTTCTGGGCCGAGCTTTCGCCCGCCGAACAGACGCAGCTTGCCGAGCAGGCGCATGAGATCGACCTCACCGAGGTCGCCCGCCTCACCGACACGCTGGTCCGCAACGCCAAGGGTGCCGCGGTCGACCTGAGCGATCTGGAGCCCGCGCCGTACGTGCCGCTGCCGCAGAACGGGGGCAGCGCCGCCGACTGGACCGAGGCCCGCCGCCTGGGCGAGGAGGCGCTGCGCGCCGGGCGCGTGGCGGCGTTCGTCGTCGCGGGCGGGCAGGGGACGCGCCTCGGTTACGACGGCCCGAAGGGCACGTTCAAGGTCACGCCGGTGCTCCAGAAGTCGCTCTTCCAGGTCTTCGCCGAGAAGATCCTCGCCGCCGGCCGCCGCTACGGGAAACCGCTGCACTGGTTCATCATGACCAGCCATGCGAACCATGAGGCGACGGAGACGTTCTTCCGCGAGAACAACCACTTCGGCCTCGCCGCCGAGCGCGTGCACTGTTTCCGCCAGGGCCGCATGCCGGCGGTGGATTTCGAGGGCCGCATTCTCCTCGAGACAAAGGCGTCCATCGCGATGAGCCCCGACGGCCACGGTGGTTCGTTGCGCGCGCTCGATCGCAGTGGCGCGCTGGAGATCATGCGCCGCGAGGGCATCGACGTCCTCAGCTACTTCCAGGTCGACAACCCGCTCGTGCGTTGCGTCGACCCGACGTTCATCGGCTTCCACCTTCGCGCCGGCGCCGAGATGTCGAGCAAGATGATCCCGAAGGCCTATGCGGAGGAGAAGGTCGGCCACTTCTGCCGCCAGCGCGGCAAGCTGCTCGTGGTCGAGTACTCCGATCTCCCGATGGACCGCCAGCGCGAGGTCGACCGCGCGACCGGCCGCCTGCGCTTCCTCGCCGGCAGCGTGGCGATCCACGTCTTCAGCCGCGCGTTCATCGAGCGCATGGCCAAGGGCGCCGAGGCCCTGCCGTTCCATCGCGCCGACAAGAAGATCCCGTGCGTGGCCGCCGACGGCACGCCGGTGAAGCCCGAGAAGGCCAACGGCGTGAAGTTCGAGATGTTCGTCTTCGACGCGCTGCCGTTCGCCCGGAACTCGGTGACGATAGAGGCCCCGCGCGGCGACGACTTCAGCCCGGTCAAGAACGCCGAAGGCGTCGACTCGCCCCGGACCTGCCGCGACGACCAGCTCCGGCAGTTTGTGCGCTGGCTGCGCGCCGCCGGCGCCACCGTGCCGGCCGATGCCACCGGCCTGCCGCCGTTCGCGCTCGAAGTGTCGCCGCTCTTCGGCGACGACGAACCGAGCTTCCGCGCCGCCTGGGCCGCGTTGCCGACCAAGCCTGCCATCGCCGCCGGCCTCGTGCTGGGCGACGCTTCCGCTCTCCCCCCAACCACGAAGACATCGCACCACATGAGCACGATCGACCAAATCGCCGCGGCCGAGCAGGCCGGCCAGATCCTCGCCAGCACCGCGCAGAACCTCCGCACCTGGCTGGGCGGCACGTTCCTGCCCGACTGGGCCCGCGCGGCCGTCGAGGAACTTGTCGCCAAGGAGCAGTGGCCCGAGCTCAACGACCGTTTCTACCGCACGCTCGAGTTCGGCACCGGCGGCATGCGCGGCCGCACCATCGGCAAGGCCACCGCCGCCGCCGAGATCGGCACGCTCAGCGCGCAGGGCTCGCCCGCGCACCCGGCCGTGGGCTGCAACGTGCTCAACGACTTCACCGTCGTGCGCGCGACGATCGGCCTCTTCCGCTACACCAAGCAGCATCTCTGCGCCACCGGCAGCTTCGACCAGCCGCGCCTGGTGATCGCGCACGACGTGCGCCACTTCTCGCGCCACTTCTGCGAACTCGCTGCCTCGACCTGGAGCCAGCTCGGCGGCCAGGCGTTCATCTTCGACGGCCCGCGCTCCACGCCGCAGCTGAGCTTCTCGGTGCGCTACCTCAAGGCCTCGGCGGGCATCGTCATCACCGCCAGCCACAACCCGCCGCACGACAACGGCTACAAGGTCTACTTCGGCGACGGCGGCCAGGTCGTGC
>JAEXPG010000515.1 GCA_023447015.1 Verrucomicrobiota bacterium | reverse complement strand
CCTCCGTAAAAACCGCGACTCGTGTATGCACCAAATTAGTTCGGAGCGCACAGCCCATCCGGAGGCCTAATTCCTTCCCCATCGTTCCGCGTTCCGCGGTTGCGATTCCGGAGAAACCTCACAACTGCCATCGGACTCGTTCTCTTGCACAGGACACTCACCCCACGGTGTCTCCTTACATTAACTACTCTGTACGGACTGTCCTCGCATGAAGAAAAGCATCCTGATCGTTCTTTCGGAATTCGGCTACTGGGGCGAAGAGCTCGTCGGCCCGTTGGAAACCGTGGAGAAGGCCGGCTATGCCGTGACCTTCGCCACCCCGAAAGGGCGGCGCGCGCACGCGCTCCCGCCCAGCATGGACCCGGTCTACGTCGACCCGCCGCTCGGCAAGCCGGTCACGTCCGAGGCGATGGCCGCGAAGGTGAAGGCGCTCGAGGCCTCGTCGCGTCTCGACCACCCGCTCTCGCTCGCCCAGCTCCTGCCCGAGCGTCCCTACCCGAGCTCGCCCACCTTCATCCGTGACTTCGAGCGCTACAACGACGCCGTCGACGCGGCGCTCGAGAAGCTCACGGCCGACTACGCCGCGATCATCCTGGTCGGCGGTTCCGGTCCGATCGTCGACATGGTCAACAACCAGCGCGTCCACGACCTGATCCTCGGGTTCTACAAGGCCGGCCAGCCCATCGCCGCCGAGTGCTACGGCGTGGCCTGCCTGGCGTTCGCCCGCGACTACCACCTCCGCAAGAGTCTCCTCTGGGGCAAGCACGTCACCGGCCATCCGATCGAGTACGACTACCACGACGGCACCGGTTTCCTCGGCACGGATCTCAACATGGGCCCGCCGCCGTACACCTTGGAGTACATCCTCCGCGACGCCACCGGCCCCGACGGCGGCTTCCACGGCAACGTCGGCCGCAACGTCTCCGCCCTCGTCGACTACCCCTTCATCACCGGGCGCTCGACTGCCGACTCCTACAAGACGGGCGAACTGCTCGTTGCTGTCCTCGAAAACGGGCTCCGCCGCTACGGCTGGTAAAGCCCGGTTCCTTCCACCCGGCCACCTCGCCACGACGAGGTCGCGACCGCTACCCCGGTTCGCGGCCTCGTCCACGGTCGCCTCTACACCCATGAGCGCCAGCCAACCCGGACGCAGGGCCATCCTCGAGCAGTTCATCGCCGACGGCATGACGGTGATGTTCGGCAATCCCGGAACCGTCGAACAGGGCTTTCTCGACGCCCTTCGCGAGTTCCCCCAGTTCCGCTACATCCTGACCCTCCAGGAATCGGTCGCGGTGCTCGCCGCCGACGCCTACGCCCGCGCCTCGCGCCGACCGACGCTGGTGCAGCTCCACAGCACGCCCGGGGTGGGCAACGCCATCGGCGCCCTCTACCAGGCGAAGCGCGGTCACTCGCCCCTCGTGGTGATCGGTGGCGATGCCGGCATCAAGTTCGCCGCGATGGACGCGCAGATGGCCGGCGATTTGGTCGCCCTCTGCGAGCCCGTCTGCAAATGGTCCGCCGTCGTGCAGGACCCGAGTTCGCTCCTCCGGATGCTGCGCCGCGCGATCAAGATCGCCGCGACGCCCCCGATGGGCCCCGTCTACCTCTGCCTTCCGCAGGACATCCTCGACCAGGAAACGTCGGAGGTGGTTCGGCCGACCAGCCTTCCGTCCACGCGTGTCGCGCCCGCTCCGGATTTGATCGCGCAAGCAGCTGATGCGCTCGCCGGTGCGACGACCCCGATGATCTTCGTTGGCGACGGCGTCGCTTACTCCGGAGCCCAGGCGGAGCTCGTCGCGGTCGCCGAGTTGCTCGGCGCCGAGGTCTACGGCGTCGACTCCGGCGAGCTGAACATCGCCTACGACCACCCGCTCTACCGCGGTCAGACCGGCCACATGTTCGGTGCGGCCAGCAAACCGATCCTCGCCCGCGGCGATGGTATCCTGATCGTCGGCACCTACATCGTGCCCGAGGTGTTTCCGGAGCTGGGCGAGGTGTTCGCCGCCTCGGCCAAAATCGTCCACTTCGACCTCAACGCCTACGAGATCGCCAAGAACCACCGGGTCGACCTCGGCGTCGTCAGCGACCCCAAGCTCTCCCTCGCTGCCCTCGCCACCGCCTTGGCCGCCAAGCTCGCCCCGGCGCAGAAGGCCGCCGCCGCCCAACGAGCTGCCGCACTCGCCGCCACCAAACGATCCGCCGACGAGCAGGCCCGGAACGCGGACACCGCCCACGCCGAGCGCACGCCGATGGTCTCCGCGCCATTCATGCGCGAACTCACAAAGCAGGCTCCGGCCGATGCGATCATCTTCGACGAGGCGCTGACCAACTCCCCGGCGCTCACCCGCTACCTTCCACCCCGCACCCCCGGCGACTTTCTCCAAACCCGTGGTGGTTCTCTCGGCGTCGGCTTTCCTGGTGCGATCGGGCTCCAGGTTCTGAACCCGGGGCGGACAGTCATCGGTTTCAGCGGCGACGGCGGCGCGATGTACACGATCCAGGCGCTGTGGACCGCGGCACGGCACAACCTCCCGGCCAAGTTCGTCGTCTGCAACAACGCCTCGTACAAGCTGCTCCAGCTGAACATCCAGCAATGGTGGCACGAGGCAGGCGTCCCGCCTCACGAGTTTCCGACCTGCTTCGACCTCTCGAAGCCCGCCCTCGGTTTCGTCGAGATGGCGCGAGGGATGGGCGTCGCCGGACGCCGCGTCGAGACCCCGGCCGAGATCGCACCCGCGATCCGCGAGATGCTCGCCCACCGCGGTCCGTTCCTCCTCGACCTCGTCCTCGCCGGAGACGTCCACCCCGAACTCATCGGTGTTCGCTGCGGGCAGTGAACGCAGCCCCATCGGCCCCAACGCATCCTTTACCCGCCATGCCTTCCTTCCTCTCCTCCGCTCGCGCCTCCGCTCCGGCCCACCGCATCGCCCTGATTCTCGCCGCTTTGGCCCCCACTGTCATCTGCGACGGGCAGACCAACACCGTACCCAGCTTTCCGGACGAGGAAGTCCGCCCGCAGCTCACCGAGGTCAAGGTCGTCCCCGCGCGGGAACGTCTTGCCGCCAAGGGCATCTACACATTCTTCGCCTACAACGGCACCGCACTGTGCACCGCCAGTGGGGGAAAGGAAACCGGAGCGACCTACAACGGCGTCTTCGTCAACGCGTTGACCGCCGATCTCGGCAAGGCCTACGGCCTCGACGGCTGGAAGGCCAACACCGTGGTGCTCTTCTTCCATGGCCGCGTCCACTCGCGCGACAAGGTCGGCGACTACCTGTTCACGAACAACAACGGCCTCGATGCCGGCCTGCGCCTCTGGGAGGCGGACCTGACCAAGACGATCGGCGACTTCTCCGTGCGCTTCGGCCAGTTCGCGCCGGTCTCGGAGTTCCTCAGCGGCGACTACGCCAGCATCTTCACCAACTCCAACTTCTCCCTCTTCGGCGCCTTCGTGAGCAACGTCGACGGCGCCTTCCGCATCAACCTTCTCTCCTTCTCCATCCCATCACCGGGCATCCGCGTCCTCTACAAGCCCGCCACCGGCTGGTACGCCGGCGCCGGGGTGTGGGACGGCAATCCCGACCCGACGTTCGGCGATCCGGCTGCCGGTGCGCTCAACCGCAACCGCGAGGGCATCCGCTGGTCCTTCAACGAGGGCGCGTTCACCATCGCCGAGGTCGGGTACCGTCCGACCCCGCTCGCCGGCAGCACCGTCAAGCCGAGCATCTACAAGGCGGGGGCGTTCTACCACACCGACACCATCACCGACTGGAGCGGTCGCCGCGTCGAAGGCAACTGGGGGCTCTACGCGGCGATGAACCAGGTCCTTTTCGCCGACCTCAACGAGGACAAGTCCACCCGCCGCGCCCTCGGGCTCTCCCTCCGCGGCTCCGTCCTGCCGAAGGATCGCAACTTCTACGACTACTACTTCGACGGCGGTCTCGGCTATATCGGCCTCTTCCCCAACCGCCCGCTCGACGTCCTCGCGCTCGGCTTCTCCTACGCGCACGTGAGCTCAGACGCCGTCAACCGTCTCCGGCTTTTCGGCACGGCCGCGCGCTCCGCCTACGAGGGGGCCTACGAACTCACCTACCGCTGGAACGTGAAACCCACCGTCACCATCCAGCCCGCAATCAAATACTCCGACAACCCCCAGGCACCGAACGCCTTCAAGGACGCCCTCACCTTCGGCCTCCGCATCTCCGTCATCTACTAGCTCCCGATCTTCCTCCGATGAAAACCGCCACGTTGAATGAAGCCGCCATAAAGGCGCTCGCCCAGAAATGGTACCGCCTCCTCGACGTCCACGCGCCGATGGTCGACGTCCTCCCGCTCCTCTCGGACCAGCCCGAGATGGTCTTCCCCGAGGTGACCCTGAACACGCTCGCCGGTTTCGAGGGCTGGTTCCAGCGCGTCATCCGGATCTTCTTCGACGAGGTCCACACGCTCAAGGTGTGCGACGTCACCATCGCCGGCGACGAGGCCAAGGTGAAGATCGTCGTCGAATGGCAGGCCAGCGTGTGGAACCCACCGGAGGCGACCAGCAAGCGCATCAAGCTCGATGCCGACCAGGACTGGACCGTGCGCCTCTCGCCACGCACCGGCGAGCTCGTCGTCTCCCGCTACGTGGTGAACTCGCTCAGCTACCACCCCGGTTCCGCCAAGCTCTAGGCCCCAGCCCAACCCTCGCTCCGCCTTCCGCCATGACATCCGCCGCGCCCAAGCAAATCGCCCGCCGCTACTTCATCGAGATCATGAACCAGGCCGACATGGCCGTGCTCGACGAGATCATCGCCGACGAGTTCGTGTTCACCCTGCCCACGCACCCCGAGCCCTACCGCGGCCCGGCGGGCTTCAAGGTGCTCGTGCGCATGCTGCACGACGCGTTTCCGGATTTCTACATCAACCCGTGCGAGTTCGTCGGTGAGGGGGAAACCGTCGTCTGCCGTTGGCGCGGCGGCGGCACCCACCTCGGCGGCCCGTTGCACACGACCAAGGGCGACCTTCCCGCCTCGGGGCGCGCCTTCGAGATCGACGGGATGAGCCAGCTCACGATCCGCGACGGCAAGGTCCGCGGGGTGAAGGCCAACGAGGACACCGTCGGGATGCTCCTCCAGCTCGGGGCGATCCCCGGATTCGACGCGACCAAGCCCGACCGCGCCGCCCAGGTCCGGCTGGTCGAGCGGTACTTCGGCGAGCTCATGAGCGAGGGAAAACTCGAGATCATCACCGAGATCATGGACCCCGGGATCACGTTCCACATCCCCACCCAGCCGAAACCGTTCATCGGCTACGACGCGTTCCGGGGCTTCGTCGGCTACCTGCGCAACGCCTTCCCCGACATCCGGTTCACGCCAGAGAACTTCGTCGTCGACGGCGCGAAGGTCGCCTCCCGCTGGCAGATCACCGGCACGCACCAAGGGGAGTTTCTCGGCGCCAAGCCCACCGGAAACAAGATCTCCGACCACGGCATCGACATCTTCACCATCCACCAGGGCCGGATCCTCTCCGTCGAGGTGAACGAGAACGATTTCGGGCTCATGCAACAGCTCGGCATCATTCCCCGCTGATCGCCATGCGCCCCTTCCGCCACGGCCTGCTCGCCACCACCGCTCTGCTTGCCGCCGGCGCCCTGCGCGCCGACGGCTGCTACTTCCAGACCGGTTACTTCCGCACCAACGCCCCCACGTTGCACTGGGTCGTCGACTCCGGCGCGATCCCCGAGTTCGCCGCCTGGGGCGTGAACAAGGTCACCGGGGCCGACCACTTCGACCGCGGCCACGGCTTCAGCCTCGAGTTCGGCTACACCCGCGGTCCGTGGCGCGCGAGCATCGAGTACAACCACACCGACATCTACAACGGCTACTTCGACGACAGCCAGGGGCACACCGGTCCGTACTCCGCCCACCAGCGGTACCAGGCCGGCCTGCTGAACGCCTACCGCGATCTCCGCCTCTGCGAGCAACTGTCGCTCTTCGCCGGCGCCGGCGCGGGTTTCGGCCGCTCGATCCACCACCTCGACAACGGCACCGACCACACCGACGGCAGCTACAGTCTCTTCACCTACCAGTTCCGCGGGGGAGTCTCCGTGAAGCTCACCGAGCAGTGGAGCTTCACCGCCGGCCTCCGGTTCATGCACGTCGAGGGCGGGGACAACATCATCACCTTCCCCCGGGAGAACTTCCCGTTCCTGCAGTCCGTCAACACCACGACGCTCACCGTCTCCGACGCCTGGATCCGCAGCTACGAGATCGGGCTGCGCCACAGCTTCTGACCCCACGCCACCGTCATCATCAAACACCATCGTCATGCACCGAAAACTCATCTCCTGCCTGCTGCTCGCTTGTGGTGTCACCGCGCTCGCCGCCCGCACGAACCCCGGTTGGTACATCGCCGGATCCGCCGGCATCGCCTTCAGTGACGACAAGCCCTACTACGACGAATTCCCCGCCGGCCGCGAGGCGGAGAACGCCGACTCGACCCGTTCCCTCAAGGACGGCACGACCTTCGCCCTCGGCGTCGGCTACGACTGGGTTGGCCTCCGCCTCGAGGGCGAGTTCCTCCATTTCTCCAACGACTTCTCCACCTTCGTCGTCCCCCGCGGCAAGATCATCGACTACGCCAATCCATCCGCCGGCTACTATGACGGCACCCTCACCGGAACGCTCGAGGGCAAACTGGCCAACAACGGCATCTTCATCAATGGCTACTACGACTTCGACATCGGCCTTCCGGTGAAGCCGTACATCGGCCTCGGGCTCGGCGTGGTGGCGGTCAACAGCGACTACCGCGTCAAGATCGTCAACATCCTCTACGACACACCCGCCGTCCCCGACATCGTCGGTTTCGCCACCCCGGACCCGGGCACCGTCGACGCAACCAAGTGGCTCGTCGCCGGTCAGGTGAAACTGGGCTTCTGGTACGCGCTCAACGAGCATTGGGACGTCGGCGCGAACTACCGCTACACGATCATCGACGGCGCCCGCTGGGACTTCGTCCAGAAGGTCTCGAACGTGACCATCATCACGATCTCCGAGACGACCAAGGACCAGCACATCGAGCTGGCGCTGCGGTACAACTTCTGACCGCCCGCCCTCCGTCCGCCCTCCGTCCGCCACCCCAACCACACCGCACCCTTCACCGTCCATGGCCAACGATCTCGAACACAACAAGGAGGTCTTCATGCGCTTCAATCGCATGATGAACCAGCACGACACCGCGGCCATGGTCGGGGTGCTGCGGGAGAACTTCGTCGACTACAACTGCATGAGCCCGGTGCCGCTCGACCGCACCGCCTGCATCCGGACCATCAAGGCGTTCCTCGACGCCTTTCCCGACCTCCAGTTCCACACCGACGAACTGGTCGCCGAGGGCAACCGTGTCACCGCCCGCTGGACCGCCACCGGCGTCTTCAACGGGCCCGACTTCTTCGGCACCCCGACCACCGGCAAGCCCGCCAAATTCGGCGGCATCGAGATCGTCACCGTCGAAGGCGACTGGATCGTCGAACGCAACATCGAGTTCAACGCCTACCTGATGCTCAAGCAGGTCGGCCTGATGCCCCCGGGTCTTTGAGCGCCCCGTCCGCACCTCCGCCATGAAAAACGTCCCCGACACTCCGCTCGGCCGCCTCTACCGCCAGCACATCGAGTTCATCCTCAAAAAGGACATCCGCGCCCTGCTCGACCAATACACCGACGACTGCCTGCTGGTGAGCAGCTTCCTGAAGAAGCCGCTCTATTACCGGGGCAAGAAGGAGCTCAACGAGCACATGCAGGGCATCCTCGGCATCGAGGGTCTCGAGACAGAGATCCGCTTCTGGGCCGAGACCGAGAACACCCTGATGATCACCGAGGACATCACGATGCAGGCCGGCGGCCAGACCGCCCGGATGATCTTCGCCGACAGCTGGGTCCTGCGCGACGGCAAGATCGCCATCCACTTCGCCGGCATGGTGCAACACCCCGACGGCTCCCTCGCCTGACCCCTTTCCCTCGCCTCCATCACCTTCCATGAACGCGAAAGACACCTTCGACTTCGTCATCGTCGGCGGCGGCGCCTCCGGCTCCATCCTCGCCGCTCGCCTCAGCGCCAACCCCGCCTGCTCCGTCCTGCTGCTCGAAGCCGGCCCGCTCGACACCAGCCCCGATATCCCGGATCCCGCCCGCTTCATCCGTCTCTGGGGCTCCGACCTCGACTGGAAACTCGAGACCGAGCCCCAGCCCGGCCTCAACAACCGCAAGCTGATCATCAACCAGGGCCGCGTGCTGGGCGGCGGCGCGTCGCTCAATGCGATGATGTATGTGCGCGGCAACCGCGCGAACTTCGACCAGTGGAACGCCCGGGGCGCCGACGGCTGGAGCTACGCCGACCTCCTGCCCTACTTCAAAAAGATCGAGGATTTCGAGGGCGGCGCCTCCGAGTACCACGGCGTCGGCGGCCCGATCCGCATCCGCGAGTGCCCCGATGCGGCGATGCGCTCCGAACCGTTCATGCTCGCGGCGAAGGAACTCGGCTACGACGGCCCCTATTGGGACTACAACGGCGCCCGCCAGGAGAACGGCGCCGGCCTGCTCCAGTTCCATATGCGTCAGGACGGGACCCGCGCCAACCCGACCACCGCCTACCTCGAGCCCGCCCGCTCGCGCCCCAACCTCACGCTCCTCACCGGCGCCGTCGCCACCCGCATCCTGTTCTCCGGTACTCGCGCCACCGGGCTCGAGTTCGTGCAGGACGGCGCCACCCGGACCGTGCGCGCCGCCCGCGAGGTGGTGCTCTGCGCCGGGGCCTTCTTCTCCCCGAAACTGCTGCTCCAGTCGGGAGTCGGCGACGCCGATGCGCTCCGCGCCCTCGGCATCGCCGTCGTCGCGAACCTACCGGGTGTCGGCCAGAACCTTCAGGACCACATGCAGCTCTCGTCGGTCTTCCGCTCCAAGGTCGACCACCCCAAGCCCACGCTGCTCACCGGCAACATCCTCTTCGTGAAGACACGGCTCGGGATGGGCGCCGCGGCCCCGGAT
>JAEXPG010000565.1 GCA_023447015.1 Verrucomicrobiota bacterium | reverse complement strand
TTCCGTATCCGTGGCAATCCGTGTGATCCGTGGTCTCCGAGGGGCCACCTCGGCGCGGTGGCCTACAGTGGGAACCATTGTTCACCGCAAAGAACGCAGAGAGCACAACGATCGGAACGAGCGCGTGCACCTGCGGTAAGTGTGCTCCAGTTGGTCGAGGCGGACCTGGATGTGGATCATCGCTGTAGGCGACGGCGGCGACGTGGCCTTGGCGGAGGCGGACCGGAGGATGGGGAGGGGGATACGGGTGGTCGGGTGAACGGCGTCCGATCGATCGACCCTCGCGAGTTCGATTGACGGTCGTTCGCGGAGCGCGGAGTTTCGCGGCTCCGTTACCCATGAACATTCCCCGTGCATTCCTCTCGCTGCTCGCCCTGACGGCCTTGGCGGGCGGGCGGATCGGCGCCGCCGACACCGCCAGCGCCCCGGGCGGTCTCGCCCCGTATTTCACTCCGCCGGCCAGCGTGTCCACCGCGCCGGACGCCGACGGCTTCATCCGCCGCTGGCTGCTCCTTGAGCCGATCAACAAACCCAACCGCGGCAACGCGGGGTTTGTCGACAGCTACATCCGGCGGGAACTCACCCGCGAGTACTTCCCGGGCCAGTTCACCGTGCTGCCGCGCGACGGCGACAAGGTGACCGCCGAGGGCGAGGAGCTCGCCTGGCACGCCTTGGACTCGACCAAGTTCAACGTGAAGCTCTTCCGCTTCGCCTCCGGCCTGAACAAGCGCATCTACGGCGTCATCTTCTGGGCTGTGACCGTCGTCGACTGCCCGAGCGAGATCGCCGACGTCCGTCTGGCGGTCGGCTCCAACTCCGCCTCGTTGTGGTGGATCAACGGCGACGAGGCCGTGGCCCTCACCGGCGACCGGCGGATGGTCATGGATGACTGCGTCTCGAAACGTCTCACCCTCAAGAAGGGCCGCAACGTGCTCCGCGGCGCCGTGATCAACGGCCCCGGCATGAGCGATTTCTGCGTGCGGGTCATCGATGGGAAGGGCCAGCCGGTCCGCGCCTTCACCGTCACGCTCGAACCCTCCGCCCCCTAACCCCCGCGGCGCCATGAAATCTTCCCTTCTCTTCGCCACTGCCTCCGTCCTGCTCGGGTTCACGATCGCCAGCTCCGCGCTGGCGGTGGACGGCGAGCCCTACATCCACGATCCCTCGACCGTCACGCTCTGCGACGGCAAGTACTACACGTTCGGCACCGGGGCCGGCGGGCTGGTTTCCAGCGACGGCTGGACCTGGCACAGCGGCGGCATCCGCCCGGGCGGCGGGGCCGCGCCCGACGTGCTCAAGCTCGGGGACCGCTACCTCGTCGTCTACGGCGCGACCGGCGGCGGCCTGGGGGGCGGCCACGACGGCCGCATCCTGACGATGTGGAACAAGACGCTCGATCCTGGCTCGCCCGACTTCACGTACACCGAGGCGGTCGTCGTGGCCGCGAGCGACGGCCACGAGGATTGCGACGCGATCGACCCCTCGCTGCTCCTTGATCCCAACGACGGGCGCCTCTGGCTCTCCTACGGCACCTATTTCGGCTTCATCCGCCTCGTCGAACTCGACCCGAAGACCGGCAAGCGCGTGGAGGGCAACCAGGCCGTCGACATCGCGATCGACTGCGAGGCGACCTATTTGCTGTACCGCGACGGCTGGTACTACCTGCTCGGCACGCACGGCACGTGCTGCTCCGGTCCCAACTCCACCTACAACATCCGCGTCGGGCGTTCGCGGCGGGTGACCGGGCCGTACCTGGACAACATGGGCATCGATATGCTGCGCGGCGGCGGCAAGCTGGTCGTCGCCGCCGGTGGCCGGTTCATCGGCCCCGGCCATTTCGGCCTGATGGATCTCGGCGACGGCGTGCAGAAGTTCTCCTGCCATTATGAGGCCGACCTCGATCGGAGCGGCCGCAGCGTGTTGGACATCCGCCCGCTTCTCTGGAAGGACGGCTGGCCCGTGGCCGGCGACAACTTCGCGGCCGGGACCTACGTGATCCAGTCCGAGCGCAGCGGTTACGCGTTGGAGCTCGCGGGCGACACCATCCCGATGCCGCATGTGCGGCACCGCCGTCCGGGCCCGCCCCCGTCCGGCACGACCGGTGCGGGCGCGCCCCCGCCGCCCCCTCCGCCGCCGGAGCCGGAGACGCCGCCCGTGCCGGTGCCGCTGCAGGAAGTGGCCGCGGTCGCGAAGGACTGGCCCGCCGGGGCGATCGAGGTCCGGCTGGGCGACTACATCATCCGCCCGCACCAGAAGTGGGCGATCACGCCCGTTGCGGACGCCGGCGGTTATCTGGGCTCGCCCTATTTCAAGATCACGATCGCCGGCACGGACCGCGCTCTCGCGGCCACGGAGGCGGCGGAGCTCACGACGGTGCCCGCGTTCACCGGTGCGCCCGAGCTGCTCTGGCGGATCGACCAGCTCATCGACGGCACGGACCGGATTCAGGTGAAGCAGGTGCCGGGCTCGACGGACGCGTACGCGCTGACCGCGGTGGGCGCGAGCACGATCACGCTCGCGAAGTTCGAACCGCAGGGCGACGTGGCGCGGTTCACCTTCCGCGCGCCGTAAACCCCACCGCGGACCCACTGGACCGCGGTGCGCCTCGCCAGCCTTGGCCCGAGGCGAAGGCGAGAGAGGGATTGGGGTCTTCCACCGCGGACCCACTGGACCGCGGTGCGCCTCGCCAGCCTTGGCCCGAGGCGAAGGCGAGAGAGGGATTGGGATCTCCCACCGCGGACCCACCGGACCGCGGTGCGCCTCGCCAGCCTTGGCCCGAGGCCAAGGCGAGAGAGGGATTGGGATCCCCCACCGCGGACCCACTGGACCGCGGTGCGCCTCGCCAGCCTTGGCCGCAGGCGAAGGCGAGAGAGGGACGAGGGGCGGAACATGAAACGTTCCGCTACGGGGAGGGCGCGGGCGGCTCGCAAAGGCCGGCGTGTGAGCGGTGCGTGGTTTTCGGAAGTGGAGGAACCGCTGATGAAATCCGCCAAGGGCGGATTTTGCGAAGTGTCCTGCGGCTGATCGCCTCCGGGAAGGTGAGTGTCGGCGCCCGCTGTTCGCGGGCGTGGATGCGGGCCTTGGCCGGAGGCGAAGGCGAGAGAGGGACGAGGGGTGGAACATGAAACGTTCCGCTACGGGGGGAGGCCGGCCGGCTGGCAAAGGCTGGCGTGTGAGCGGTGCGTGGTATTCGGAGGCGGGGAACCGCAGATGAAATCCGCCAAGGGCGGATTTTGCGAAGTGTCCTGCGGCTGATCGCCTCCGGGAA
>JAEXPG010000547.1 GCA_023447015.1 Verrucomicrobiota bacterium | reverse complement strand
ACTTGGTCGGCGCCGCGGAGATCGCGGCGGTGGCCGCCGCGCCAGCCCCGGTCCCCGCCACCACGCCTGCGTCCGATCAATCCGCAATCCGCATTCCGCATTCCGCGATCACCTCGCCCGTCACCCGGCAGACCCGCAAGAAGATGACACCCTTGCGGGCGAAGATCGCCGAGCGCCTCGTCCAGGCCAAGAACCAGACCGCCATGCTCACCACCTTCAACGAGGTGGACATGACCGCCGTGCGCGAGCTCCGCGCCCGGTACCAGGACGACTTCCTCAAGCGCCACGGCATCAAGCTCGGTTTCATGTCGTTCTTCGTGAAGGCCGCGGTCCACGCCCTGCGCGAAGTCCCCGCCGTCAACGCCAGCCTCGATGGCGACACCATCGTCCAGAACAGCTACTTCGACATCGGCGTCGCCGTCTCCACCGAACGCGGGCTCATGGTGCCCACGCTCCGTGACTGCGACGGCAAAAGTCTCGCCGAGATCGAGAAGGACCTCGCCGCGTACGCCGTGAAGGCGCGCGAAGGAAAGATCGCCCTCGACGATCTCCAGGGCGGCGTCTTCACGATCACCAACGGTGGCATCTTCGGTTCGCTCCTCTCCACGCCGATCCTCAACCCTCCGCAGTGCGGCATTCTCGGCATGCACGCCATCAACGACCGTCCGATCGCGCTCAACGGCCAGGTCGTCATCCGCCCGATGATGTACCTCGCGCTCAGCTACGATCACCGCCTCGTCGACGGCAAGGAAGCCGTCACCTTCCTCGTGAAGGTCAAACAGGCCATCGAGGACCCCGCCCGCCTGCTGCTCGGCGTCTGATCCGCTTGGTAGGGACGGCGCTCCGCCGCCGTCCGCCAACCGCGGCTCATCAAGAAGGTTCGTACTTCCGCCACGCACCGAATCGTTGTTGGCCTCCGCCTACTCACTCCTAGCCACCCGTCACTCGCTTGTTTCGCCCATGCAATCCTTCGACGTCCTCATCATCGGTGCCGGCCCCGGCGGCTACGTGTGCGCGTTCCGCGCCGCGCAGCTGGGCCTCAAGGTCGCGCTGGTCGACAAGCGCGCCGCGCTCGGCGGCACCTGCCTCAATGTCGGCTGCATCCCGTCGAAGGCGCTGCTCCACGCGACCGAGCACTTCGCCTGGGCCAAACACCACGCGGCGGAGAGCGGCATCAAGCTCGGCTCCGTCGAGATCGACATCCCCGCGCTCCTCAAAAAAAAGGACGCCGTCGTCACCAAACTCACCGGCGGCATCGCCCAGCTCGCGAAGGCCCGCAAGGTCACCGTCCTCACCGGTACCGCCAGCTTCACCGGTCCCAAAGCAGTTCGGATCACCTCCACCGACGGCAAGATCGAGGACGTCACCGCGGCCAACATCGTCATCGCCACCGGGTCCGCGCCGGTCGAGCTGCCGTTCCTCAAGTTCGACGGCAAGACGGTCGTCTCCTCCGACGACGCCATCGCTTTCGACTCAGTCCCCAAGAAGCTCGTCGTGGTCGGCGGCGGCGCGATCGGCCTCGAGCTCGGCTCCGTCTGGGCCCGCCTCGGCGCCAAGGTCACCGTGGTCGAGTTCCTCCCGAAGATCGTCGCCGCCTACGACGACGACATCGTGCGCAACTTCACCCGCCTCCTACAGAAACAGGGCCTGAAGATCGAGACCGGCGCGAAAGTCACCGGCTACGCCAACGGCGTGCTCACCGCCGAGCGCGAGGGCAAGCCGCTCGAGTTTCCCGCCGACAAGGTGCTCGTCGCCGTCGGCCGCCAGCCGTTCACCGATGGCCTCAATCTCCCTGCCGCCGGCATCGAGCTCAACGACAAGAAACGTATCAAGGTCGATGGGCACCTCCGCACCAGCGCCGCCGGCGTCTGGGCCATCGGAGATGTCGTGGCCGGGCCGATGCTCGCGCACAAAGCCGAGGAGGATGGCGTCGCCGTCGCCGAATGGATCACCGGCAAGGCCGGCCACATCGATTGGGACGTCGTGCCCGCCATCGTCTACACCGATCCGGAAGTGGCCGGCGTCGGTCTCGGCGAAGATGCCGCCAAGGCCAAGGGTCTCGACGTGCGCGTGGGCAAATTCAACTTCGCCTCCAACGGCCGCGCCCTCGCCTCCGACGCCGCCGACGGTTTCGTGAAACTCATTGCCGACGCCAAGACCGACCGCCTGCTCGGCGCGCAGATTCTCGGCCGCGGCGCGGGAGAACTGATCAGCGAAGTCGTCGCCCACCTGAGCTACGGCGGCAGCGCCGAAGATCTCGCCCGCACGATCCACGCCCATCCCACAATGAGTGAAGCCGTGAAGGAAGCCGCCCTCGCCGTCAGCAAGAGCGCCCTGCACGCCGGGTGAACGGCGCCAGCATTTCCGCCCATTGACGCTGCGCGCGCAGCGCCTACGGTGCGGACATGACCCTCGCGAGTTTTCCTGCTCTCCAGAAGCTGCCAAATCGCCAGAAGCTCGAACTGGCTGATGCGCTGTGGCAGGCGGGAATCAGCGACGACACCCCGGTCGCACCTCGGCAAAAAAAGGAGCTCGATCGCCGTTGGGCCGATCTCCGCTCTGGAAAAGCCAAGACCATGAGCTTGGCCGAACTCGAGCGCCGCCTCGACGCACAGTGAAAAGCCAGCCCGTTGAGGCTCTGGAAGTCGTCGAGGCGGACCTGCGCGCGGCCTGCGCCTTCTACGATTCCTGGCGCACCGACGGCAGTGCCTTCTTTCGGCAGCAGTTCCGGGAAACCGCCCGATGGATCGAGTGGAATCCCGAGCTATTCCCGCGGAAGCACCGACAATTTCGCCGCGCCATCATTCGTAACACCTACTTCGGCGTCTTCTTTGCAATCCGACCGGGTATCACCACCATCGTCGCGGTGTTCGACCTCCGGCAGATGCCCAAGCAGATTCGTCGAGTCCTGACCGACAGGGCCTGAGCACCCTGGCTGTGCGCAACGCACGCCGGTGTTTCGCCTCACCATCCCCGCACACCACGCCGCATCCGTACTTCCTCGACAGATTCTGCGGCCTCGTTGCCTCTCCCCTCTCGCAGCCGCATCCTCAGCATCCCCGCCACCTCCTCATGACACGCGCACTTCCCCTCTTGGCGCTGGCGCTTGGCGCCTTCCTTCCTCTCGCATCCTCGGCGGTCGACCACCCCGCGGGCGCACCGCCCGCCGACGCCTGGCTCCATGTCTCCGGCGACCGCATCGTTGACCAGAAAGGCGATACCGTCGTCCTGCGCGGCTTTGGGCTGGGCGGCATGCTCCACATGGAGAACTTCATCAACGGCTACACGGGCAACGAGGAGGCCATGCGCGAAGGCCTGTTGGAGGTGCTGGGCGAGAAGAAGTACAACCTGTTCTTCGAAACGCTCCTCGAGAGCTACTTCACCGAGCCCGACGCGGCGTACGTCGAAAGCCTCGGCCTGAACCTGATCCGCATCCCGATCAACTACCACCACTTCGAGGACGACATGAACCCGCGCGTCATCAAGGAGGCCGCGTTCAAGCACCTCGACCGCGTCGTCGACCTCTGCGCGAAGCACCACGTCTACACCATCATCGACCTGCACGCGTTGCCGGGTTTCCAGAACCAGCATTGGCACAGCGACAACCCCACCCACAAAGCGCTGTTCTGGAATCACAAGGACTTCCAGGACCGCGCCGTCATTCTCTGGGAGGCGATCGCCCAGACACTATAGCTGCGTGAAGCGGCCGTTGGAAAAGGAATGTGCTGGTCTCCGGATACGCGGGTTAGTCGCGGAAAGCGACCGGAGCCGCATGGTGGAGGTGTTAACCCAAACCACCAGAAAAGGAGACCAGCACATGAGCACGAAAGATAGATTCGTGGGCCTCGATGTCCACAAGGATACCACCGTCATCGCCGTGGCCGAAGCGGGCCGCGACGGCGAAGTCCGCCAATTCGGCACGATCAGCTCCGACCTGCACGCCCTCGAGCGCGCCCTGGCCAAACTGCGCGCCGACGGCGCCACGCTCCACGTCGCCTACGAGGCCGGCCCCACCGGCTTTGTGGTCGAGCGCCACCTGCGCACGATGGGCATCGATTGCCTCGTGGTGGCGCCCTCGAAGATGCCCCTGCCCGCCGGCCGGCGCCAGAAGACCGACCGGCGCGACGCCGAACTGCTCGCCCGGCTGCTGCGCGCAGGCGAACTGACCGCCATCAACGTGCCCGACCAGGCCGACGAGTCCATCCGCGACCTGGGCCGGGCTCGCACCGACGCGGTCGAGGATCTCAAGCGCGCCAAGCAGCGGTTGAAGTCCTTCCTCCTGCGCCTGGGCTACCACTACAAGGGCACGGCCAACTGGAGCGAGCCGCACCTGCGCTACCTGCGCTCGCTCGCCTTGCCGCTGGCCGCGCACAAGGCCGTGCTGCAGGAGTATCTGCTGGCCTTCGAGCAGTGCACCAAGCGCGTCGAACGCCTCGACGACCTGCTCGCCACCCAGGTGCCGCAATGGAGCCGGTTTCCATTTGTTAAGGCGTTGATGAGCTTGCGCGGCTTCCAACTCACCGCCGCCACCGTGATCGTCGCCGAGATCGGCGACATCCGCCGCTTCAAGCACCCGCGCCACCTCATGGCCTTCCTCGGCCTGGTGCCCCGCGAGGAGAGCACCGGCGAATCCCGCCGCCTGGGGGCCATCACCAAGGCCGGCAACAGTCACGCGCGCTGGATGCTCATCGAGACCGTCCAGTGCGCCCTCAATGTGCCCAAGGTCTCCGCCGAGCTGAGCAAGCGCCAGGAGGGCCAGCCCACCGACCAGCGCGAACTCTCGTGGACCACCCAGGTGCGGCTGCACAAACGCGGCCGCCACCTGCTCGCCCGCGGCCTGCTCAAACCGAAGATCACCGTCGCCTTGGCCAGGGAGATGGCCGGCTTTGTCTGGGCCATGCTCCACCTCGTGCCCGTGCCCACCGCCGGGGGGGGGGGGG
>JAEXPG010000460.1 GCA_023447015.1 Verrucomicrobiota bacterium | reverse complement strand
CCCCCCCCCGCCCCCCCCCCCCCCCCGCCCCCGCCCCCCCCCCCCCCCGCCCCCGCTCCGCTCCACCGTGTCTCTCCCGTCTACCCTGCGCCCGCGGCCCTTCTCCGATGCGGTCCTCGAACGGCTCGCCCGGCTCTCGCCGCGCGCCGAACGCTCGGCCTCGCTCTTCGCCGCGCCCCTCGGGCCCGACGAGCACGGTCTTTACCTGCCGCGCTTCGTTGCCTTCGGCCCCAGCAGCACCGACGCCGACGCCCGCATCTCCCTGCTCGCCGGCTTCGCCGAGGGCGATGATGCGGCCAGCCTCGCCGCCTTCGACCTGCTCGACTTCGCCGCCGAGACGCCCGCCGCCATCGGCGGCGTCGTGCTCGATGTCGTCCCGGTCGTCAACCGCGGCCCCGGCGATCTCTGGTCCGCCCCGTGGCTTACGGCCAACCGCCCCGAACTCGCCCTGCTCGAACGCGAATACCGCCGCCTCGCCCCCCACGCCACGATCCAAGTGCGCGGTGGCGCCTTCCGTTTCCCACAGGGCCTCGTGCGTGGCGATTCGCTCACCCACTGGCTCGACGACGCCGCTCCCTCGCTCTTCGCCGCCGGCTGGCTCGAACAACCCTCCGACCGCCTCCTCGGCGAAGGCCTCGACGGCCTCGTGCCCGACCTGCCCTTCCGCCCGCTCGAACTCCAGCTCACCCTCAGCCGCGACCACGCCGCCAACGCCGCCGCCCTGCGCGCCATCGTCCAGCGTATCCGCGAGCTGCTCGCGCACGCCCAGCACCTCTGATCGCCGCGCCCATGAGCTCACCCGTCGCATCCGCCACTCCGCTCACCGTGAACCGCGCCCAACCGCTCACCGAGCTGCTCGCCGCTTTCGCCGCGCTCTCCACCGGCCACCCGGAGCTGCTCGGGCTGACGCTGGGCACGATCGGCGAGCCGGCGCAGGACGGCGGCCCGCTCGTGCGCTACTCCTGGCACGGCCCCCGCGGCGGCGGCGACCGCCTCAAGCTCGCGCTCTTCGCCGGTATCCACGGCGACGAGCCGGCCGGCGGCTGGGCGCTGCTCGATTTCGCGGCCGCGCTCCTCGCCGAGCCCGCGCTGGGCGAGGGCTTCGAGCTCCATCTCTATCCCTGCATCAACCCGGTCGGGCTCAACCGCGGCACGCGCTCCAACGCCACCGGCCTCGACCTCAACCGCGAGTTCTGGCGCGGCTCCACCCAGCCCGAGGTGCGCCTCCTCGAGCGCGAGCTGATCAACGAAGCGTTCGACGGCCTCATCGCCCTCCACGCCGACGACACCAGCCACGGCCTCTACGGCTACGCCCGCGGCCGCTTGCTCGCCGAGGAACTGCTCCGGCCCGCGCTCGCCGCTGCCGCCGAGATCATTCCCGCCAACCACGATCCCGTCATCGACGGCTTCCGTGCCGAGTTCGGCCTGATCCGCGACTGCTTCTGCGGCGTGCTTGCCGCGCCGCCCGAGCAGCGCCCCCAGCCTTTCGAGATCATCTTCGAGACTCCCGCGCTCGCCCCGCTCGCCGCCCAGCGCGCCGCGACCGTCCGCGCCTTGCACTCCGTCACCGCCACCTACCGCCGCTTCATCTCCTATGCCGCCGGTCTCTGACACGCCCGACATCGACCCGCGAGTCGACCTCGAGATCCGCGACAAACCCGTGCCGCGTGGCTCGGGCCGCTCGGTGCTGCCGGGCTTCGGCCTCTCGCTGGGCTATACGATCTTCTATCTGAGCCTGATCGTGCTCATTCCGCTCTCCGCCACGTTCCTCAAGACCTTCGGGATGACTTGGGCGGAGTTCTCCGCCGCGGTGTTCTCGGAACGCGTGCTCGCCGCCTACCGGTTCAGTTTCGGCGCGTCGTTGCTTGCGGCCGTGCTCAACGCCGTCTTCGGCCTGCTGCTCGCCTGGGTGCTCGTCCGCTATCCGTTCCCCGGCCGCCGCGTCGTCGACGCGCTCGTCGATCTGCCGTTCGCCCTGCCCACCGCCGTGGCCGGCATCGCACTCACGGCGTTGTATGCGAAGAACGGATGGCTTGGCTTCTGGATCGAGCCGCTCTGGGCCAAGACCGTGGGCGCGCTGCCCGGACTCTCCTGGCTCGGCGCCAAGCTCGCCTACGACCGCCCCGGCGTCGTGATCGCGCTCACCTTCATCGGCATGCCCTTTGTGGTCCGCACCCTGCAGCCGGTGCTGGAGGAGCTCGAGCCCGAGCTCGAGGAAGCGGCGGCCACCCTCGGCGCCTCGCGCTGGCAGACCGTCACCCGCGTCATCCTGCCCGAGGTGTTCCCCGCACTGCTCACCGGCTTCGCGCTCTCCTTCGCCCGCGCCCTGGGCGAGTACGGCTCGGTCGTCTTCATCTCGGGCAACATGCCGCATCGCACCGAGATCGTCCCGCTCCTCATCATCACCAAACTGGAACAATACGACTACCGCGGAGCCACGGCACTGGCCGTGATGATGCTCGTGGCGTCGTTCGTTCTGCTCTTCGGCATCAACCTGCTCCAGAAATGGAGCCGCCGGCATCACCGCGTCTGACGCACTGTCCACCGACAACCGTCCCTCGATGTCCTCCGCGCCCACCCGCTCCCTCGCTCAACGCCCCGCTACGGTGCCCCGGGCCACCCACGATCCACTCTGGGCCCGGCTCACGCTGACCGGCATCGCCCTCGCGTTTGTCGCGCTCTTCCTGGTCCTGCCGCTGGCTGCGGTCTTCACGGAAGCGCTGCGCCGCGGCGTGGGCGCATACTTCGCCTCATTCGGCGAGGCCGACGCCTTCTCGGCCCTCAAGCTCACGCTGCTCGCCGCCGCGATTTCCGTGCCCGCCAACCTCGTCTTCGGCGTCGCCGCCGCGTGGGCGATCGCGAAGTTCAACTTCCGCGGCAAGAGCGTGCTGCTCACACTGATCGACCTGCCCTTCGCCGTCTCGCCGGTCATCTCCGGCCTCGTCTACGTGCTGCTCTTCGGCCTGCAGGGCTGGTTCGGTCCATTCCTCGCCGCCGGCGAACACCCGTGGCTCGGCTCCTGGCTCAACGCCCGCGACATCCAGATCATCTTCGCCGTGCCGGGCATCGTGCTGGCCACGATCTTCGTCACCTTCCCCTTCGTCGCCCGCGAGCTCATCCCGCTCATGCAGGCGCAGGGCACCGACGAGGAATACGCCGCGATCACCCTTGGCGCGAGCGGCTGGCAGACCTTCCGCCGCGTGACGCTGCCCAACATCAAGTGGGGCCTCTTCTACGGCGTCATCCTCTGCAACGCCCGCGCGATGGGCGAATTCGGCGCCGTCTCCGTCGTCAGTGGACACATCCGCGGCGAGACCAACACCCTCCCGCTCCACGTCGAGATCCTCTACAACGAGTACAACTTCGTCGCCGCCTTCGCCGTGGCCTCGCTGCTCGCCCTCCTCGCGCTCGCCACGCTCATCCTCAAGAGCCGCGTCGAGTGGCGCTACTCCCGCGT
>JAEXPG010000430.1 GCA_023447015.1 Verrucomicrobiota bacterium | reverse complement strand
GCCCGGTTCCGCAACTGCGCGACGGCCGGAAAGACATGCTTGAAGACGGCGTTCCGGTACTGCGTGAGAAAGGTGATGAACATCTTCGCCGACTTGTTGCCGAAATCCGCCACGGGGTCGGTCTGCGCGTAGCTCTGCAGGTGGGCGCCCTCCTTGAGGGAGCTCAGCGCGGTGATGTAGTCGCGCCACGCCCCGTCCAGATTCCCGAGCAGGAGCATCTGGTCGAAGATCCGCTGGTCGAACCCGAGCTGGGCGGCGCAGTGCCCGATGGCGGCGCGGTAGGCCTCCACCAGGGCCTCGGGCGTGTCCGGGGGCTGCGCTTGGAACCCGATCGGGAAGGTGTGCTTGAACCAGTCCAGGCAGGAGCCGCCTTCGGCCTTCAGCTCCGCGAGATGCTCCCGGAGGAGCGCCTCGATCGACATCGCGCCATCGATGATGTCGTTGCGCATCGCGAAGATCTGGAGGCGCTGCACGGCGACGATGTTGTCGAAAGCCACGAGCTGTTTGCGCGCCGCGTGATAGTGTCCGGAAAACTTCGCCTGCGCGTCCTCGACCACCTTGTTGATGAAGAGATGGTGGATGCCGGCGTCGTCCGCCTTGAAGAAGCGCATGTACCGCGCCACGGGGGCGTTGCCCTCCTTGAGGAGATCGTCCTCGAGGGAGACGTAGAACTGGACCGAGCCGGGGTCGCCCTGGCGCGCGCTGCGGCCGAGCAGCTGCTCGTCGAGCCGGCGCAGATAATGGCGGGTCGTCCCGACGATGTGGAGACCACCGAGCCGAACGCTCTCCGGCGAGAGTTTGATGTCGGTGCCCCGGCCGGCCATCGAGGTGGCGATGGTGATCGCGCCCTTCTGGCCGGCCTGCGCGATGATGAGGGCCTCCTTCGCGTGGTTCTTGGCGTTGAGCACAGTGTGCGCCAGGCCGAGCGCCTTGAGCCGCGCGCTCACGAGCTCTGACTCCTGCACGGAGGAGGTACCGACGAGGATCGGCCGCCCCTGCGTGTGCACCGCCTGGATGTCCGCCACGATCCGGTTCAGCTTGGCCGCCTGGCTCATGAAGTGCAGGTCGGGGTGGTGCCGGCGGATGCAGCGCTTGTGCGGCGGGATCGGGATCACATCGAGCTTGTACGTGTTGAGGAACTCGTCCGCGTCGATGCTGGCCGTCCCGGTCATGCCCCCGAGGTACTTGTACTGCCGGATGTAGTTCTGGATCGAGGTCTCGGCGAGCACCTGGGATTCCGGCGACATCCGCAGATGCTCCTTGAGCTCGACGGCCTGGTGCAGGCCGTCGGAGAGATGCCGGTCGGGCAGGAGCCGGCCAGTGTTCGGGTCGATCAGGACGATCGCGGAGTCGCGGACGATGTACTCGATGTCCCGGCGATAGAGCGCGTGGGCCTTGATGAGCTGGTTGATCGCGTTGAGCTGGGTCGCGATGGCGTCGACCTCGAGCGCGAGCGCCTCGCGCTGCCGCGCCTGCTCCTCGGCGGAAAGTCCGGCGCGTTCGAGGCGGCTGATCTGCTCCGACAAGTCGGGGATGACCAGCGAGCGGCCGAGGAGCTTGGAGAACTGCGCCTGGCAGGAGTCGGAGAGATGGATCGAGTGGTCCTTCTGGCTGATCGCGTAGTACCCCCGGTTGTGGAGCTCCGCCAGCTCCAGCGGACTGGCCTCCGCCTTCGCCTGGAACTTCTCCAACTGGGTGCGGATAGCGGCGGTCTGGAGCCACTCCTGCAGGCGCTCGTTGTTGGGATCGGCCTGCTGGATCAGGTAACAGTTCCGACCCAGCTCCGGGTGCTGGAGCTCGCCCGCCGCGACGGCGGCGGAGACCTGCCGTTCGAGGTCGGCCACGTACTTCGCCTGCAGCTTGTGCACCTCGAGCACGGGCTTGTGGAGCTTGGTGTAGAGCGAGAGGTCGGACTCCTTCCGCCCCGAGATCACGAGCGGGGTGCGGGCCTCGTCGATCAGCACGGAGTCGGCCTCGTCCACGATGGCGAAATCCCGTCCCTGCTGGAGGCGCTGCTCGGCGGCGGTGGCCAGGCCGTTGTCCCCGAGGTAGTCGAAGATCAACGCCGAGGAAGTCGCGTAGAGCACGTCGCACCGGTAGGCGGCCTGGCGCTCCGGCATCCCCTGCTTGGGCGCGAGCAACCCCACGCTGCAGCCGAGCTTGTCGAAGACCGGCTTCATCCAAATCGAGTCCCGCTGGGCGAGGTACTCGTTGGCCGTGATGATGTGGACCTTCCGTTTGCTGAGGAAGCTGAGGTAGGCGGCGAAGACGGCCGCGAGGGTCTTGCCCTCGCCGGTGCCCATCTCGGCCACCTGGTTGTGGAAGAGGACCAGGCCGCCCAGGATCTGGGAGTCGAAGGGGAGGATCTGCCAGGTGAGGTTCTCCTCCATGACCGGGAAACTCCGGCCGTGGAGTTGATCGCAGGCGACCAGGACGTTGGCGCAGGCGTCGACCAGGTTGAGCTGGGGTTCGTTGCGCAGAGTGGCCGTCACGGCCGCGGGGTCGGAGTTCCGGAGCGCCTCCTGGCGGCGCCGGATGGCGGGAAGCTGGGCCCGGTAGCGGTTGAGGATACGACGGCGGGAGAGATTCGAGACGAGGGAAAGGATGAATTGCATCGGATGGCGTGGTGGTTGGCGGGGCGAAGGGCCGGTTGTTCCGGGCCTTCGCCTGGCGGCAGGCGGGGATCACCAAACGTCCCCTGCCCCTGCGGGCCTTCTGTTGATGGTGGGCAAGGCGCGCTCCGCGGAGCACGGAGGCGTATCGGAGGAAGCGCGGCGGGACTTGGGTCCCGCCCGGCGACGACAGCGGTGTGGCCGACGCGAGGAAACCGCGCGCCGGCCCGAGCCCGCTCTCAGATTCGCAACTCCACCAGCCCGACCAGACTCAACCGCGGCACAACCGCCGGCCGCGCACGGCCCGACTTGAGTTGCGCAGGGCGCAGAAAATTCGGAGCGACCAGGCAACCACCATCCGGAGCGGCCACCACGTCCCTCACCTTGGAGAGCGGAAGCGGCGAGAAACCCTGGGGCAGGCCGGGGCCGACCGGCGCCAGAACGTGGGCGAGTTCATCGATGGCCGGCGCCCATTGTTGCCGGCCCTGGGGCCCCGCGAGCTGCCGCGCCCCCGGGGCCGCCGTCAGCAGGAACGCGGACACGGTCACCCAGGCGAGCAGCCTGACGATCGGGGACGGTGACGCGGACATGGCCGCACTACGCGGCGGCGGGAACGAGGTGTCAACCGTCAGCGTGCGCCTGCGGCGCGGCCACCACCCCACGCGCCCGACCCGCGCCCGGATCACACCAGCCGCCGCAGTTGCCGCCGTGCGAGCCAGGGATCAACGCGCGTGAGGAGAAAACGTGCCCAACCCTCGCGCAGCCGTTGCAGGAAACCGCGCCGATGCTCCCGCACCGCCACCGCATGCTGCCGGGCGGCGGCGATCAACGCCCGGCCTTCCGCGGCAAGGCTCCGGTCCTCGATGCGCACCATGATCTCGTAGTTGATCGCCATCGACCGGGCGTCGAGGTTCGACGACCCCACGAACACCGCGTCGTCCACGATCGCCAGCTTCGCGTGCAGCACCTGCGGCTGGTACTCGTCGATCGCGACCTTGGCGCGCAACAGGCCGCCGTAGAACGCCCGGCCGGCCCGCTGCGCCAGCGGCACGTCGGTGCGGCCCGCCAGCAGCAGCTGCACCGTGCCGCCGCGCTTCACGACCATCCGCAACGCCCGCCGCAGCCGGTAGCCCGGCACGAAGTAGGCCGACACGATCTCGACATCCCGTGCCCGACCGAGGTCGTGCTGCAGCCGGCGGTGGAAGACGTTGCGGCCCAGACCGGGGCCGGTGGCGAGCACCAGCTCGCGGGAGTGGTCGCGCAACGCCCGGCGCAGGGGCGTCCGCCGCCAACGGCCCAGTCGCGGGTGCCGGAAATCGTGGTGACGGAAGAGCACTTCGAAGGTCTCGCCCAGCACCGCCGCCACCGGGCCGTGGAGCTCGAGGCCGAAATCGCACCAGCCGCGCGTCACCCCGTCGCCGACGTACTCCGGTGCGATGTTGAACCCGCCGATGAACGCGATCCGGTCGTCGATCAGCAGCAGCTTGCGGTGATCGCGGATCGCGATGCGCTTGAGCGCGACCGGATTGAAGATCCGGACATCGCCACCCGCCGCGCGCACGGGAGACCAATAGTCCGACGGCAACGCGTAGGACCCGACACCGTCGACCAGGACCTCGACGCGCACCTTGCGGCCCGCCGCTGCGGCCAGTGCGGCGCGGAACTGGTCGCCCGGGCTGCCGACGGCAAAGATGTACGTCTCCAGTCGCACCGACTCCGTCGCCGCCTCGATCGCGGCCAGCATGCGCTGGAAGGCGGTCTCGCCGTTCGGCAGCCATTGCGACTGGAGTCCGTTCTGCATCCGCGGCCAGCTTTCACATGCCGCCGGCCGGCGGCAACTCCGCACCGCATCCGGACCGGCACCTCGTCCCGCGGCCGGCAACCGTCCACTCCCGTTCTTGCGCCGGTGGAGCCGCCCGCTCCTACTGCTCAGCCGTCGTTGCCGTTCCACCCGCCACCGCCCGTCACCCTCCCGCCCATGCTCTCCCGCCCGATCCCCGGCTCCTCCGGCGAAGTCCTCACCTGCCTGCCGTCGCCGTACCTGCCGCACCCGGCCACGGGCCTGCTGTATCTGCCGCGTTTCATCGCGAAGATCCGCTACGTGCAGGAACACGGGAAACTCCCGGCCAGCTACGCGAAGAACTACAAGCGCGGGTGTGACCGCTTCCTTTGTCTCCACCTCGGCGTCGAACCCGACGCCGTCGAACAGGCCGTGCGCGAGGCCGGGGCCGACGATGCCGAGGTCGACCGCCGCCTGCTCGCGCTCTTCCCTGCCGACGTACGAGCGGCAAAATGGAACCGCGAGTTCGTGCAGAAGGGCATGACACCCGCCGGCCGAGAATTCCTCCGCGACGCCCTCACCGCCATGGGCTGCACCGACCGGATCGACACCATCGTCAGCGTCCCCGACCTGATCGACTTCGACGAAGGCCGCATCGAGTAGGGATCATCTCCGGACAAGGCGGTCCCACGCCTGGATCCATCGCACACCGCCGGTCCCGCCTCCGGCGGGCAGCCCGAAGCTCCGTCGCCGAAAACTGGGGCGCCGGTTCGCGCTGCGACGGAAAACCGTCATTCATTTGACGCGCATCAATCTTCGCCGGCCCCGAGCATTGCTCCCGCGGCTCCGGGCCGGATCGTCCAACCAATGAAAGCGAGCGTGATTTCCGGCACGTTGCTGGGGGCCCTTGTCGGCCTCGCCCTCGGCGTCGGTGCGTACACGTTCGTCTACGCCAAGGGCTACTCGTACCTCTCCAACAACCCGCAGGCCTGCGCCAACTGCCACGTGATGGAGAACCAGTACTCCGGTTGGCTGAAGTCGAGCCACCACTCCGTGGCGACCTGCAACGACTGCCACACCCCGCACACCCTCCTCGGCAAATACGCCACCAAGGCGGAGAACGGCTTCTGGCACTCCTTCTATTTCACCACCGGCGCCTACCCCGAGAATATCCAGGCCCGCGAGAAAAGCCGCCGCATCACCGAGAATGCCTGCCGCCGCTGCCACGCCGATATCGCCGGCGATGTCGCCTCGCCCCACGCCGGCGCCGGCGGGCTCTCCTGCATCCAGTGCCACGGCCACGTCGGCCACATGAAGTGAGGCCAGGCACTGGCGCCTCATCACCCCCGTACCAATTCCTCCCCAGCGCCGTCCCCGCCTCTCGCCCCGCTCGCCTCGCCCCCCGCTTCAAGTCTCCTCCGCCATGAGCACCCCCTCGCCCTCATCCCGCCGCGGCTCCGGCCCCCGTTTCCTCCTTGCCGCCGTCCTCGCCGCCCTGGCCGCCGGCGGCGCCCTCGCGCTGCTCATGAACATCTTCGAGCGCAAGCAGGAGGCGAAGGTTCCGTTCTTCAAGGTCGTCGAGCTGACCGACGACACCACCGATCCCGCCGTCTGGGGGAAGAATTTCCCGCTGCAATACGACGACTACAAGCGCACCGTCGACCAGCAGCGCACCCGCTACGGCGGCAGCGACGCCCTCCCCCGCACCCCCACCGAGGCCGATCCGCGCAGCACCGTCTCCCAGTCGAAGATCGAGGAGGATCCGCGCCTGAAGAAGATGTGGGCCGGCTATGCGTTCGCCGTCGATTTCCGCGAGGAGCGCGGCCACGCCTACATGCTCGAGGACCAGACGTTCACCGGCCGCCAGCACGCCGTGAAACAGCCGGGGGCCTGCCTCAACTGCCACGCCTCGATGGTCACCGCGTACAAGAAGGCCGGCGACGGCGATCCGCTCAAGGGCTTCGAGAAGATCTGCGCCATGCCCTACGCCGATGCCGCCAAGCTCGGCGACCACCCCGTGTCCTGCATCGACTGCCACGACCCGGCCAACATGGCCCTGCGCGTCACCCGCCCGGCCTTCATGGAGGGCATGCGCAACCTCAAGGCCGCCCAAGGGGTGAAGGACTACGACGTCAACCGCGACGCCACCCGCCAGGAGATGCGCAGCTACGTCTGCGGCCAATGCCACGTCGAGTACTACTTCAAGGGCCCGGAGAAGAAGCTCACCTTCCCCTGGCATAACGGCCAGAAGGTCGAGCAGATCCTCGCCTACTACGACCAGCAGGGCTTCAAGGATTGGACGCACAAGGAGACCGGCGCCCCCACCCTCAAGGCCCAGCACCCCGAGTTTGAGATGTGGAGCCAGGGCATCCACGCCCGCAGCGGCGTCGCCTGCGCCGACTGCCACATGCCCTACAAGCGCGAGGGCGCGCACAAGGTCAGCGACCACCACGTGCGCTCGCCGCTGCTCGACATCAACCGCTCCTGCCAGACCTGCCACAAGTGGTCCGAGCAGGAGCTCAAGGACCGCGTCGAGACGATCCAGACCCGCTTCCACAACCTGCGCAACGTCGCCATCGACGCGCTCATGGACCTCATCGACGACCTCAAGGCGGCGAAGGACGCCGGCGCCACCGACGAGCAACTCAAGGAGGGCCGCGATTTCCAGCGCAAGGCGCAGTTCTTCTTCGACTTCGTCGAGGCGGAGAACTCCACCGGCTTCCACGCCCCCGACGAAGCCGCCCGCATCCTCGGCGAATCGATCGACTTCAGCCGCAAAGGCCAGAAGGCCCTCCGTGCGCTCCTGCTCCGGCCCGCCGCGCAGCCCACCGCCGCCGCCGCGCCCCCGCAGCCGTAACCACTCCCACGAAGACGGGGCACCACCCCCGCTGTTC
>JAEXPG010000373.1 GCA_023447015.1 Verrucomicrobiota bacterium | reverse complement strand
GTCAATTGGGGCGCGGGGCTGCGGTGGCGGGACGGCTTCGGCCTTGCGGGGGCGATGGCGGGCGGTTCTCCTCGCGGGGCATGTCCCCATCGTTGCGACGTCTCCGCGAAGAAATCCCGGCCGAGTTTCTGGCCGCGCTGGCCGTGGCGGCAGTCTTCGCCGTGGTGATCGTGCTCGACCAGATGCACTGGTGGCAGCTGAAGCCGGAGTACATGTTCGGCTGGCTCGTGCCGCTGTTCGTGGGCTTCGTGGTGATGGACCGCTGGCCGAAGATCATGGCGGCGTTGCGCGCGGCGGGGGAGAGCCCGGTGCCGGCAGGGCTGCGGCGCGTGATCGCGCTGGGCTTCGGCGCCGCGATGGCGGCGGGGGGCGTGTTCTTCCTGCTCGGGGCGCTGTATCGCGCCGGTTCCGGCGTGACGCAGCCGGGATCGCTGGCGATGGCGATCGGGTTCGCCGGACTGTTGCTCGGGTTGATCTATTTCAATGCGCCGCAGGGCCGGCTCGGCGAGGGCCCGGCGCCGGCGGGCTGGCGCGCGCTCGGGGCCGATGCGCGGCTGACGGTGGTGGCGCAGTTCGTCTTCCCGGCGCTGATCTGGATGATCTCCGCGCCGCTCGTCGACGCGGTGGAGAACCAGCTCAGCCTCTTCCTGCTGCGCAAGGTCGTCTCGGTGGTCTACACCGTCTTCAACACCCTCGGCTATCCGATCATGCGGGAAGGCAGCACGCTGCTGCTGCCCAACGACCAGCGCGTGGGCGTGGAGGACGCCTGTTCGGGGATCCGGTCGCTCACGGCGTGCCTGTTCACCGGGGCGTTTCTGGCGGCGGTGTTTCTGGAGAAATGGTGGAAGAAGGTCGCGTTGCTCGTCGCCGCGCTGGTGCTGGCGGTCTTCACGAATCTGCTGCGCAGCCTCTTCCTCACGGCCTGGGCCTACGCCTATGGCAGCGCCGCGATCAGCGGCAGTTTCCATGATGCCACCGGGTATGCGGTGCTGGGGCTGACGTTCGTTGGCCTGCTCTGCCTGCTGCCGCTCTTCAACGGCGCGAACTGGCTGCGCTGGCTCGCGCCGCGGGGCGCGAAACCGGCGGCGGAAAAGCCGGCCGGGGAATCGGACGAGGCGAAGGAATAGGTCCGCTCGGCGCGAAGGGGCACCGCGGCTCAGCTCTGCGGCGGGCGGACGAGCACGGGGGATTTCAGCCCGGGGAGATACTCGGAGAACTCGTCGGCCTCGCCGGCGTTGCGGAGGGCGCGCTGCACCATGCCCATCTTCGCGTCGAGGTTGTCGACCATGGAGACGAACACCGCCTCGGGCGTGGCGGCCATGACGGCGGCGCCCCACTCGAGTTCGCCCTGGTGGCTGAGGATGATGTGCTCGAGGCGTTCGAGCAGGTCGGCCGGGAGCTTGTTCTTCAGCCCGTGTTTGCGGGCGAGCTGGTGGCCGAGGACGACGTGCCCCTGGAGCAGTCCGCGGCGGCTCTTGCGCACGGTGAGGCCGGACTCGTACTCGATCGTCTTGCCGATGTCGTGGAGGAGGATGCCGGCGAGGGCGAGGTCGGCGTGGACCTCGGTGTAGATCGGCAGGAGCGCGCGGGCCGCGCGGGCCATGTGGGTGGTGTGCTCGAGCAGGCCGCAACGGTAGGCGTGGTGCATCGCGACGGCGGCGGCCGAGCTGCGGAACGAATCGCCGATCTCGTCGAAGACCGACTGCACGGTCGCGCGCAGCTCGGGCTGGACGATGGCGGCGATGTGCGACTGGAACTCCGTCCAGAGCGCGGCGCCGTCCTCGGGCGCGGACTCGACGAGGGTGGCGACGAGGTCGGGCTGGGCGGCGAGCTCGGCGTCGGAGACGGCCTCGAGCCGGGTGATCTTGGGGGAGAGGCGCTCCTGGAAGTAGTCGAGTTTCCCCTCCACGCGCACGACGGCGCCCTCGGCGAGGCCCTTGATCACGCCGAAGAGCGGGCTGTCGCCGAAGAACGTGCTGCCGAACGAACCGGTGCGGTCGCCGAAGTCGACGACGAGAAAGGCGTTGTCGTTCTTGGCGACGCGCTGGGCGATCTTCCGCAGCACGAAGATGCCGGCGAAGGTCGGGTTGCCGGCGCGGTTGAGGCTGCGGAGTTCCTGGACGGTGAGCTGGGGCATGGCGGCGGACTCGGTGGACGGTTGACGGTGGACAGAGGGAGGGGACGTGGCTGCCCGCGCGGAGGGGCGGGCCGCGCTCAGGCGTACTGCTTCACGAGCTTCGTGTAGTCGCGGAAGAATGGCTGCTTGGTGGTCCGCAGGATGCTGTAGAACACGGTCTCGGTCGGGAGCGGGTGGCAGCCGAGCTTTGCGAGGTAGGAGAGCGCGACGGCGCAGGCGTCGGGGCGGCGGCCGCCGAGGGTGTCGGTGAGGAGCGTGACGTGGCGCTCGGAGCCGACGAGCTCGATGGCGGTCTGGTAAATGCAGACCGGCGTCTCGATGCCGGCGAGGAGCACGTGCTCGATCTTCTGCTTGGCGAGCAGGGCCTGCAGGCCGTCGGCCTCGAGGGCGGAGAAGGCGTCCTTGGCGAAGACGGTCGGCTTGTCGCCGGCGAGGGCGAGCAGTTCGGTGCGCGTGAAGCCGAGCTTGGACGGCACCTGCTCGGTGAAGGCGACGGGCAGGCCGAGGCCGCGGGCGGCGGCGATCGCGAGCGAGGTGCGGCGCACGAGGGCGTCGGCGCCGGGGATGGCGGCGAGGAAGGGCTGTTGCAGGTCGACGACGAGCAGGAGGGCGCGGGCGAGCGGGGATTCGTTCATGAGTTGTTCCAATAACGGCGATGGGACCGCACCTGCACAAGCCGGCGTTCGGGCAGGATGTAGGCGGAGAGGTGGCCGCCGTAGACGCAGGCGGTGTCGAGGCAGAGCGACCACTTCAGCTTGTGGACCGCCGGACGCGGGGTGTGGCCGTAGACGACGAAGGGCGGGCCGGACCAGCGTTCGGCCCAGAGCGGGGCGCCGGGCGCCTCGGCGCGTTTGCGGGCTTGGCCGTGCTCGTCG
>JAEXPG010000335.1 GCA_023447015.1 Verrucomicrobiota bacterium | reverse complement strand
GCGCGGGCGAACCGATCGTCTTCGGCACCAGCCAGTCGTCGGGTATGGACTTCTTCGGCGGCGGAGGCGGCGAGTCGACGTTAGTCGCGGAGTGGCTCGAGCTGGAGCTGAGCCTGCCCGGCGGGCGGAGCGAGGTGAACCGGCGGGTGCTGGTCGACCGCGGCAGCGCGGCCTGGCGGGCGGCGACCCCGTTGCGCGCCGACACGCTGCGGCCGCTGGTGCGAAACGACAAGGGGGTGAAGGCGGTGCAGGCGCTCTACAACCTCTGGGTGAATTCTGGCGGCCACGACGTGCGGCATTTTGCCGAGGGGATGAACGCCTTGGGGGCCGCGATGGTCGCGCGCAAACCCGGCGAGGCGCCCGGGGCGGTTTCGTTCGACACTCAGGCTTGGGTCTTCTCGCTGCAGAACTTCGCGTGGTTGCTCGCCTCGGACAATCTCGCGTTGCCAGCGCTCAACGACTCCGCGGACATCCGCTTCTATCCGGACTCGCCGCGCCTCGCCGTCTTTGCGGTGGGGCTCGATCCCTGTGCCGAGCAGGACACGCCGTATGTGCAGACGGACCTGCGGCGCGATCATCTCCGCGGGGTGGCCCGGAAACCCGGAGCCGAGGTCGCGCTGGCCGAGCGGCGCCTGTGGTTCGGCCTGCTGGAAGGCGCGCTCGAACACGAGTTCCTCGCCGAGCAGGCCGTCGCGGCCGGGGCGGCGCCGGATCGTGTCTCGACGACCAGCTCTTCGCTCGACGCCGCCGGCGTGCTCGTGTTCGGTGGCGGATTCCCCGGCGACCCGACGGAGGCGCACCCCGAGGTTGCGGCCCGGATGCGCCGTGCGCTCGACCGCGGGGCCGTGCTGGTCGCGCCGCGCCGGGCGCTCACCGCGGCGGACGGCGGCTGGTGGGAGATCGCTGGCGACAGCGGCGAGGTGCGCGCGGTGGCCGGGCCGGACCTGGGCTGCGGCAATTTCCTGCCGTACTACACGAACGCGGCGGCGCCGGAGTTCGCCTATGAGATCGATGAGCTGGGCAACGTGATCCGCAAGATCCGGCTGCGCCCGGGTCTGTACCGCGTCCCGCCGCGGAAGGGCGGCAACGAGTATCTTCTGACGATCCAGGTCACTTGGACGACCCTGGGCTCGGTGGTCATGGCTGCCGGCACGTCCTGGTTCGCCTACGTGCAGATCAAGCACGCCCTGCGGTGAGTTGCGCCACCCGGCGGCCGCGCGCGGCGCCGGGTGCGGAGCGTGGCTGCTTCTACTTGCTCCAGTCCAACATGCGCTGGATCGGGGCGAGGGCGCGGGCGATCGTCTCGGCGGAGAGGTGGATCTGCGGCGAGAGCGTCTTCAGCGAGTCGCGGAGCTTCTCGACCGTATTCAGCTTCATGAACTTGCAGTCGTTGCAGGCGCAGGTGTCGGTCGGGCCGGCGATGAAGGTCTTGTCGGGCACCTCGCGGCGGAGGCGGTGGAGCATGCCGGACTCGGTCACGACGATGATGCGGTCGGCCGGGTGCTGTTTGGCGTACTTCACCATCAGCTCGGTGCTGCACACCTCGTCGGCGAGATCGCGCACGGCCTCGACGCACTCGGGGTGAGCGACGACGGGCGCGCCGGGGAACTGGAGCTTAACCTTCTCGAGCGCCTGCACGGTGAAGAGCACGTGGGCGTAGCAGCTGCCGGCCCAGAGGCGCATCTTGCGGCCGGTCTTCTTCATGACCCAGGCGCCGAGGTTCTGGTCGGGGACGAAGAGGATCTCGCGGTCGGCGGGGATGCGCTCGACGATCTTCACGGCGTTGCCGCTGGTGCAGATGACGTCGCTCAGCTCCTTCACCGCCGCCGAGCAGTTGATGTAGGCGACGGTGTAGAGGCCGGGGTTGGCCTTCTGGTAGGCGGCGAGCTGTTCGGCCGGGCAGGAGTCGGAGAGCGAGCAGCCGGCCTCGAGGTCGGGGAGGATGACGGGCTTGGACGGGTTGAGGATCTTGGCCGTCTCGGCCATGAAGTGGACGCCGCAGAAGACGATCACGTCGGCTTTCGACTGCGCGGCCTGGTAGGAGAGCCCGAGGGAGTCGCCCACGTAGTCGGCCACGCGCTGGATCTTCTCGACCTGGTAGTTGTGGGCGAGGATGACGGCGTTGCGCTCGCGCTTGAGGGCGAGGATCTCCTGCTGGATGGCGGTGAGCGGCGGGAGCACCCCGTGCTGCGGCGGGAAGACGACGGGTTCGTAGTTGAGGGCGGGCATGGAAAGATGAGCGACGGCTGGTGGCTGGAGATGCAGATCGGGCGCCTAGAACTGGGGCGCAAGCTTATCCTCTTCCTGAGAAACTTGAACATAGACGCGCCGCAAGTCCGGGCGGCCGGGCGGCTCCATCAACCCGAGTTGCGTTCCGACCTCCATGATCGTGCGCAATTCGGGCTCCTTGTTGTCAGCGGGATACAGAACGAGGAAACCGTCCTCCCTCATCTCCCATTTCCCGGAGCCTTCGATGAAGGCCTCGTGCCTTATGCTGTCGTCCTCGACGATCAACTTGTCGGTGAATGCGACCTTGAGATAGCGGCCGTCGGCGAAAAGTCCGATCTTCCACTCCCAGAACCCGGCGGCGTAGCGGTAGGTTCCGATCAGCTGTCCTTGGGTGATGGTGCGCGGAGCCACCCTGATCGCACTGCCGTCCCCGTAGTATCCGGCGTCTGGCCGTGCTTGTGCCTTCTGCGAAGCATTTGGGTTCTGGCAGCCGCAGAGCGCCGCGATGCCGACGGCCAAGACGCAAACCAGGAAGCCTCGCGCGGATGGGCCTGGTGATTGACCGGTCTTGTTCATCGCGCGGAAACGGAATCCGCTCACCCCGCCCGGTGCTTGCAGGTGCCGGTCTTCTGGAACTCGGGGCAGCGGGCGTGGACCTGGAGGCGCTGGCTGACGGGCTCGAGGCCGAGCTTGGAGCAGACGGAGGCACCGTACCATTCCATGAACGGCGCGCTGATCTCGAAGATCTTGTCGCAGTCGAGGCAGAGGACCTGCGCGTGGTGGGTGGGGGCGGTGTCGCGGTTGGCGACGTAGAACTTATTGCCGGTGCCGACGTCGACCTCGCGCAGGATGCCGCATTCGGTGAGGATGGGCAGCGAGCGGTAGACGGTGGCGCGGGAGACGGAGTCGTCGATGGCGCGCGCGGCGGCGAGCAGTTGCTCGGCGGTGAAATGCTCGGCCGGGGCCGCGGCGGCGTCGAGGATGGCGATGCGCTGGTTGGTCAGGCGCAGCCCCCGGGCGGCGAGGAAGGATCGGAATTTTTCGCGGTTGGCCTCTGGACTCACGGCGGGACTCTTCGGGCGGGGGCAAATGCTGTCAAACGTGGGGTTTGTGGGCGCCGCGGCCGGTGCGCCGCCGCGGCGGTCGCGGGATCGGTCGGGCCGGATTCCGCGGTTTGGCAGGTGGCGGACCAGGGCGTGGCGGCGCGGGACAGCCCGGCGTGCTCCACCCGATGGGTCGCTGCGAAAACGGGGCGGGCGGAGCAGGTTTCTTGACCCGGACGGCGATCACGATGCAGATCGTGCCGGCGCCGACGGACGTGCGCCCTTGCCGCCAACCCCGCTCTCGGTCGCCATGAACAGCACGAACCCCGAATCCCTCATGACTGGTCTATGGGCGAAGTTTCCCGCGGAGCTCGTCGGCTCGATGCGGGAGATCATCTTCATCGTGGTGGTGCTGCTGCTCGGCGGGCTGGCCTCGCATCTCGTCGGCCGGGTGGTGCAGTGGCTGGCGGTGCGGTTGCAGGCGCCGAAGCTCACGCTGCGTCCGCTGGTTGTGACGGGCCGGTTCGTGGTCGTCCTGATCATCATCAGCACGTTCGCCGACCACTTCTTCTCGGTGGATTTCTTCGCGCTCATGGGCGGGCTGCTGGCGCTGATCGCGATCGGGTTCTTCGCGGTGTGGAGCACGCTCAGCAACGTCCTCTGCGCCTTGTTCCTGCTGACTGTCCGGCCCTTTCAGGTGGGCGATGAACTGGAGCTCATCCCCGATCCGTTGCGCGGCCGGGTGGTCGATCTCAACCTGTTCTTCACCACCCTGCGGACGGAGGATGGCCGGCTCATTCAGGTGCCCAACAACCTCTTCTTCCAGCGTGTCGTCGTGCGGCGGTGCGGCGACACCGGCGTGCCGCTGAGCGAGCGTTTCGCAAAGGCGGGGGAGCCGGCGGCGCCGGCCGTCGGCTCGGTCAATCCCGAGCCGGAGAAGCGGGCGTGACGGAGGTCGCGGCGCGTGGTGGCCGATGTTGCGGCCACTTGGTTGCGCCGGCGATGTCGGAAGGGGCGGCCTGAAGGGACGACCTCCGGCGCCGCGGTCCCTGCGGCCTCCGGCTGCGTTCCCGCTCTCGCGGCGCAGGCCGAAGGTGCGCGTCGTGCGGTGCGCTTGCTCAGGCGTAGGCCGGGGTGGCGCCGCGCTGGCGGGCGACCCATTCGCCACGGCGGCACGCGGCGGCGAGCAGCTTCGCCGGCGCGGCCTCGGGCGTGAGCAGGAGGCCGGCGACGAGCGAGGCGAGGAAGGCGTCACCGGCGCCGATCGTGTCCGCGACCTTCACGGGCTTGGCCGGCTCCCAGTGCCAGGTGCCGTCGAGCAGCCAGCCGGCGCCGTGGGCCCCGGCGGTGATGACGATCGAGTGGCAGCCGTTGCGCTCGAAGAGGACCCGCGCGTTGCGTTCCTCACGGCCCGATCGCTCGTCGTCGTTGCCGGCGAGGTAGGCCGCCTCGGCGGAGTTGAGCTTGAGCAGCGTGGCCCGCTTCGCGAGCCGGCGCAGCAGCGGACGGTCGATGTGGGGCGGGCGGAGATTGACGTCGAAGACGCGCAGGGCGTCCTCGGGCAGAACCTCGAGCAGCTGCTCGAGCGCCTGCTGGTTGGCGGAGGTGCGCTGGGCGAGCGAGCCGAAGACGAAGGCGTCGGCCTTGCGCGCGGCGGCGAGGCTGCGGCCGCCGGGCTCGATGCCGTCCCAGGCGACGTTGCGGGCGATGTCGTAGGCCGGGGCGCCCTCGGCGGAGAGCTGGGCACGGACGTAGCCGGTCGGCTTGTGCGGCTGGCGCCGGAGGCCGGAGGTCTCGAGCCCCCAGTCCGCCACGCGGCGGCGGAGCTCGTCGCCGAGGACGTCGGTCCCGACGGCGGAGACGAGGTGCACGGAGCAGCCGTGGCGGGAGAGGTGGTAGGCGACGTTGAAGGGGGCGCCGCCGGGGTAGAGCGCATCGGGCAGGAAATCCCAGAGGATTTCGCCGAAGCAGACGACGAGCGGTTGGGAAGCGGAGGCAGTGCTCATTGGCCGTGATCATGCGCCGCGGCGGCGGCGGGATGAAGAAGGAAAATGGGCCCAGGGGACTCCCGGGGGACGGCGCCCCGGTGGTCCTTGTCGCGCGAATAAAGGGCTGGGGTGAAGCCTCCAGCCGTTCGTAAGAAACCTGCGAGTGAAGTGTGAAAACCCGCTGGGCGCATCCGCCGACTGGACGCGCCGCCGGGGCGCGGCATGATGCCGCACGGTGCCAGCGCCCGCCCACGGGACGGCATCCCCACACCACACCGCCATGCACCCCCACACGCTTCGCGCGCTTGCGTGCGCCTGTCTCCTGCCGTCGGTCCTTGTCGCAGCTGACAACCTCGTCTTCAACGGTGGTTTCGAGCTCGGCACCGCCGGTTTCGAGGTGAACAAGAACCTCCGTCCCGACACGAATCCCACGCTGGTGTTCGAGGGCGCGGTGATCGACACGACGACGAAGGCCTCCGGCTCCCAGGCGCTGAAGATCCCGAACCGGTTCGCCGAGTTCATGGAGCTCTACGCGCGCGGCGTGACCCTCAAGCCGGGGACCACCTACACGTTCTCGTTCAGCGCGAAGAGCGATGTCGACGCGCTCGCGGTCACGCCGCTGGTCGTGGCCAACGACTTCAATCCCGCGCACGGCCGCACCTTCACCGTCGGGAAGACCTGGACCCGCCACAGCTTCAGCTTCACGACGGGGACGTTGCGGACCGGCGACGCCGTGGAGGGCACGGAGGTGGTGGCGAAGGCGATCTGGATCCGGACGAATCTTGAGGGGGGGCAGTCTGCCGGTCCGGCCAACACGCTTTGGCTCGACGACCTCCAGCTGAGCGAGGGCGCCGGGACCACGTTCGGCTCCTCGGCCGAGGTCGAGATCGCCGCGGTGCCGACGAAGGATCTCTACGAGACCGGCGCCGACGCCGCGGTCGCGGTGGGCGTGGTCGTGCGCAACACCACGGCGCGCACGGTCGCCGGCTCCGTGACCCTGCGGCTGACCGAGGAGGACGGCGCGCCGCCGCGCGACGTGGGCGTGTACGAGCTCACGCTTCAGCCGGGCGAGCGCCGCGAGGTCACGCACACGATGCCGGCCGAGCGGCACGGGTGCTTCACGCTCACGCCGGTCGCCCGCTTCGACGCGACGACGGACGCGTTGCCGGCGTGGTATTCGGTGGTGGGGCGCTACGTGCCGCAGGCCGCGCAGGTCGACCTCTCCACCACGTTCTGCATCAGCAGCAACAACGGCCTGACCAACTCCTACGGCCCGAGCGGCACCATCACGGCCCGCGACGGATCCCCCGATCATTTCCTCGATCTCTATGCGAAGATGGGCGGGCGCATGATGCGGCTGTGGGATGCCGGTTTCCCGCTCAACTGGCAGACGAACGAGCCGGTCGCCCAGGGCCAGTACGACGACGCCTATGGCGACCTGACGATCGACCGCCTCGTCGCCCACGGCATCGCGCCGGTGCCCGTGCTCGGCGGGTCCTGGATCACACCGATCTCCGAGCCGGACGACCGCTGGCCGGCCTGGCTGCTCGCGGTGAGCACCAAGGTTTCGGCCGGGGGCTGGTTCGCTTCGCAGGGGTACCAGGCGTTCCTGCCGCCCGACTCCGTCTGGCGCACGCACATCCGCCGCATGGCTGGCCGTTACAAGGGCAAGATCACGCACTGGGAGGTGATGAATGAACCCAACATCTGGATGCCGGTCGCCTCGGGCCAGAGCACGGGGGCCACGAACTACGTGCCCTACCTGAAGTCCGCCGCCGCCGAGCTGCGCGCCGCGGACCCGGCCGCGAAGATCGTCGGCTTCTGTCCGACCGGCGACATGGGCTCGACCTCGACGGTGCCGTTCCTGCGCGAGGGGTTCGCCGTCGGCGGTCTCGACTACGCCGATGCCGTTTCCTTCCATCCCTACGCTGCCGCTCATCTCGGCTCCTCGAATCCGGCCGACACCGCCATCGCCGCGATCCGCGCAGAGACGGTCAAGAAGCGCGCCGGCGTGCCGCTCTGGAACACCGAGGTGTACTACCTCAACGAGGCGGGCGCGCGCGGCGACTCGACGTTCATCCGGCCGCGCCATGTCGCCAGCCGGGTGCTGATCGACCTCGGCGAGGGCGTGGCCCAATCGTGCAGCGTCGCCGACGACGCGCTCTGGCGCCGCACGCTGAACCTCGGCTTCCGCGATGCGACGGCGCTCTCGCGCTGGCGGCCTTCAGCCAACTTCGTCGCCTACAACACGCTCGCGCGGCTCTTCGAGGGCGCGAAGCCCGCGGCGAACGGCAAGTTCGCCCTCAGCCCCGCCGCGATCTGCTACGTGTACGAGCGGCGCGACGGCACCCCCGCCGCCGCCGTCTGGCTCTACCGCCCGTCCGCGCCGTTGGTGCTGCAGCTGCCGGCGGCGCTTGCGGGCACGACCGTGCTCGACGTGTACGGCAACCCCGTCGCGGGCGACATCGCCGTCGGCGAGAATCCGCAGTACCTGCTGCCGCCGGCGGGAACGACCGTGGCGGACTTCATCGCGGCGTTGCGTGCCGCACCGCCGCCCACCGTGACCTGCAATCCCTCCGGGGTGAAGAACGTGGGCGACAAAGCCGCGCTCAGCGTCGCGGTCGTCGCGCTCCCGGGTCGCAGCATCGCGAAAGTCTCCTTCGCCGCCGATGGCGTCGCCCTCGGCAATGCCACCTACAGCAGCAGCACCGGCCTGTGGACGTTGTCGTACACGACGACCAAGACCGGCCGGATCGCGATCACCGCCACTGCGATCGACAGCTCGGGCGCGAGCCGCGTCGGGACGGGAACGCTCGTGGTCGGTTCGCTCGGCACCCACGGCAACGGCGGCCAGCCGTGGACCGTGCCGACGGGCGGCACCCTGCGGATCGAGGCGGAGAATTTCGACGAAGGCGGCCCGGGCGCGGCGTACAACGACACCGATGCGATGAGTGGCGACTGCCCGCTGCGCAGCGGCGGCACGCTCAACGAGGTCGACCTGCGCTGGAGCGAGGACGACACCAACAACGACGGCTCGCTCAAGCGGCGCAGCTCGGGACCCTACGTCGGCAGCACCGGCTGGGGCGAGTGGCTGCGCTACACCGTGAAGCTGCCCGCGGCCGGGCGCTACACGCTGCGTTTCGGCGCCTCCAACAGCAAGGACGGCGGCAACAGCGCCGGCCCCCATGTCATCGCGAAGTGGAACGGCACGCAGGTGGCGACGGCGACGATCTCGCCGCGCACCGACTCGTGGAACGACTTCCAGCCCTTCGAGGCGACGACGACCGTCGATCTGCCCGCCGGCACCGGCGTGCTGGAGTTGTCCTTCGACAGCTGGGGCGTGGCGCTCAACTGGTTCGAGATCGGGCCGGCGGCCGTCGCGGGCAATACCGCCCCGGTGATCACGACCGCCGAACCGGTGACGCTCACCTGCGCCGCCGGTGGCAGCGGCACCAGACAGCTCGCGGCGAGCGATGCCGACGGCGACACCCTCAAGTGGTCGATCGCCACTCCGCCCGAGTTTGGCACGGCGACAGTGAGCGCGGCCGGGCTGGTGAGCTATGTTGCTCCGTACAACTTCGGAGACGGGCGCTACTGTGTGGTGCGGGTTGAGGACGGCCGCGGTGGCGCGGCGTCGATCCGCGTCGATCTGGCCGTGGCCTCGGTCAATGGCGCGCCGGTCGCGACCGTGGATGCTGTGGCCGGCCCACTGGTCGCCGGTGAGACGGTGGTGTTGACCGCGACCGCGGGCGATCCCGACGGCGCCGTCGGTTCGGTGAAGTTCTACGCCAATGGCACTGCGATCGGCACGGGCACGAATTCGTCCTGCGGTTGGGGTGTGGCTTGGGCGCCCGCTGCGGCCGGCACCTATGCGCTCACCTGCGAGGCGACGGACAACAAGGGCAAGGTCGGCCCGCGTTCGGCGGCAGTGACCGTGAAGGTGATCGCGCGCGGCACGGCGCTTGTCGCCACCGACGAGTGCGGCACTGTCGCACCCGCGGCGCGCGTGGGCGTCGCAGGCCTCGCGCCCGAAGATTGGGGAGGCCTTCAGCCCTACGGCGACGGCACGAAACTCGTGCCGACCGGCACGGCGCAAGCCGGCGTGGTCACCTGGCATGTGCCCGACGCCACTGCGGTCTGGCTCAGCCATGCGTTCACCGATGGCCAGCCGTGCACGCTCGCGGTGGAGGCGTCGCCGGACGGCATCGCGTTCACCACCGTTTCCACAATCTCCCAACGCATCGGCGCGGCGGGGGAGTGGAGCGTCTTTGATGGCGCCGCGGCGGCGTTGCCGGCCGGAACCAACTTCGTGCGGCTCAAGCTCGGGGCCGTCGGCGCCAGCCGGAACTGGGATGCGGCGCTGCTGTGGGTGCAGATCGAAAGCGTCGCCGGCGGCGGCAGCGCGACGCCCGCGACGCTGCCAGCGGACTTCAAGGTCGCGCTCGCGCCGGTGGCCGGGCAGGGCGGCCAGTACCAGCTCGTGTTCGGCCCGGTGCAACCGGGAAACACCTACACGCCCGAGTACTGCACTGACCTCGCCGCCGGAAACTGGCTCGCTTTGTCGGCCTACACCGAGAGCGACAACGGCACGCAGCGCACAATCACCGATCTCTCCGCCACCGGAGCACGTCGTTTCTACCGCATCCGCGCGATCCCCGCACTCTGATCATGGTCTTCGCATCTATGAGCCTACCGAAGCGCCTCGGCCTTGTCCTGCTCGCCAGCGTCACCGCGGCGACCGCCCCGGCCGCGGAGAATCTCCTCTTCAATGGCGGTTTCGAGCTCGGCACCGCCGGCTACGAGCTGACCAAGAACCTTCGGCCGAGCTCGAACCCGAACTACGTCTTCGAGAACGTCTCGATCGACACGACCACGAAGGCCTCGGGCACGTGCTCGCTCCGCTACCCGAACAAGTACGCCGAGTTCTGCCAACTCTTCCTGCGCGGCGTGAAGCTCAAGCCCAACACGACGTACACGTTTTCGCTCAGCGCGAAGAGCGATGTCGCCGAGATCAAAGTGTCGCCGTTGATCGTGTGCGACGACTTCAATGGTCACGCCGGCAGCTCGTTCGTGGTCGGCCAGAGCTGGCAGCGCTTCTCGTTCTCGTTCACGACTCCGGCGCTGAAGATCCCCGGCGACCCGAATCCGCCGAGCGACAGCCAGTTGTCGAGCCGGGCGGTCTATCTCCGGCTCGACTCCGGCACCAAGGGCACGGTCTGGCTCGACGACATCCAGTTGGTCGAGGGTGACGCGACGGCGTTCGTCCCCTCGGCGGAAGTGGAGATCGCGGCGGTGGCGACAAAGGATCTCTTTGTCGAGGGCGACGGGCCGGTGACGGCCAACCTCGTCGCGCGCAACACCACGACGCGCACGGTGCGCGGCAGCGTGACGCTGCAGCTGGACGAGGACGATGGCGCGGCGCCGCGTGTGGTGGGTGCGTACGACCTGGTGCTGCAGCCGGGCGAACGGCGGGAGATCGCGTTCTCGATGCCGCTGGATCGCTTCGCCTGCGCGACCCTCACGCCCGTGGCGCAGTTCGACGCCACGACCGACGTGTTGCCCGCGTGGTTTGCGACGGCCGGAAAATACGTGGCGCAGGAGGAACATGTGAACCTCGACACGACGTTCTGCGTGTCCACGAACAACGGGCTCGGCAACGGCGAGGGGCCGCTCACCACCCTCCTGGGGCGCAACGCCTCCCCCGACGACTTCCTCGACCTCTACGCGAAGATGGGCGGACGCATGATGCGGTTCCTCGACTGCGGCGAGGCGCTCAACTGGAAAACCTGCGAAAACCCGCAGGGTACCTACAAGGACGGCTACGGCGATGTCGTCGTGAACAAGCTCTACGCCCACGGCATCTCCGGGGTTCCGGTGCTCGGCAACGCGTGGATCGCGGACGCCTACGGTTGGCCCCAGTGGCTGCTGGAGGTGAGCACGAAATCGGGCAACACCTTCCTGCCGCCCGACTCGGTCTGGCGCGCGCATGTCCGCCATCTCGCGGAACGGTACAAGGACCGGATCACGCATTGGGAGGTGCTCAACGAGCCCAACGGTTGGTTTCCCGGCGGCGCGACCAAGTACGTGGCCTACCTGAAATCCGCGGCTGAGGAGCTGCGGGCCGCGGACCCGAACGCTCGCGTGGTCGGCTTCTGCCCGACCGGCGACAAGGAGAACAACACCACGCTCCCGTGGGTGACGGCCTGCGTGAATGCAGGCGGACTCGACCACGCCGACGCCGTCTCGTTCCACCCCTACGGCGCGCGGAGCCTCGCGTCGTTCCTGCCGGCCGACACGCTGATCGCCCAGATCCGCGCGGCCAACGACAAGAAGCGCACCGGCGTGCCGATCTGGAATACAGAGGTCTACCACCTCGGCGCGATGGAGGATCCCCGCTACGTGAATGTGCGCCCGCGCCATGTGGCGGCCCGCATCCTGACCGACCTCGGCGAAGGCCTCGCGCAATCATGCAGCATCATCGACCAGGCGCTGTGGCGGCGGACGCTCAACCCCGGTTTCGTGGACGCGGTCACGCTCTCGCGCTGGAGCCCTTCGGCCAATTTCGTCGCGTACAACGCGTTCGCCCGTCTCCTCGAAGGGGCCAAGCCCGCCACCGGCGGCAAGATCCGGATCGGCACGGGTGCGATCTGCTACGTCTACGCGCGGCGTGACGGTACCCCGGCGGCGGCCTGCTGGCAGTTTCGCTCCGGCCCGCCGGTGCTGATGCAGTTGCCGGCGTCGCTCGCGACCGCCCGCGTGCTGGATGTCTACGGCAACACTGTGACGAATGCGTCCGGCGCCTTCGCGCTCGAGGAACGGCCCCAGTACATCCTGCCGCCCGCGGGCATGACCGCGGCCGAGTTCATCGCCGCGCTTCGTTCGACCCCGGCGCCGGCGGTCAGTTGCTCGCCGGCGGGGGTGAAGGCCACCGGCGCCGCGACCACCTTGTCCGCTTGGGTCGCAGCTGTTCCGGGACGGACCATCACGAAGGTCTCGTTCACGGCTGGCGGCACCAGCGTCGGAAACGCCACGTACAGCGCAGCGACCGGCTTGTGGACGCGAAGCTACACCGCCGCCAAGACGGGCCGCGTCGAGATCGTGGCGACGGCGACCGACAGCACCGGTGCGACCCGCACCGGCAAGGGCTACCTCAACGTCGGTTCCACCGGCACCTTTGGCAACGGCGGTCAGCCGTGGACGGTGCCGGCCGCGGGGACGTTGCGCATCGAGGCGGAGCATTTCGACGAGGGTGGCGCGGGAGCCGCCTACCACGACGGCAATTCATTCATCGGCGATTGCCCGATGCGCAACGGTGGCACCACCAACGAGGTCGACATCAGTTGGACCGAGGCGGAGTACGATCCGGTGGCGAAGGTCACAGTACGCCCATCCGGGCCGGCGGTGCAGAGCATCGATCCGGGCGATTGGATGTGCTACACGGTGAAGGTGCCCGCGGCCGGCCGCTACACCCTGCGCTTTGCCGTGACCAACGACAAAGACGAAGGCAACGTCGCGGGGCCCCGCATCATCGCGAAATGGAACGGCACCGAGGTCGGCTCGGTGACGATCTCGCCGCGGACGAACACGTGGAATGGCTACGTGCCGTTCGAGACCGGCGCTGATCTGCCGGCCGGCACCGGCACGCTTGAACTCTCGTTCAGCGATTGGGGCATCCGACTCAATTGGTTCGAGATCGGGCCGGTGTCCGTGGCCGGCAACACCGCGCCGGTGATCACCACCGCCGAGCCCGTGACGCTCTATTGTGGCGCCAGCGGGACCGGGACAAAGCAGCTTGCGGCGACCGATGCCGACGGCGACACGCTCAAGTGGTCGATCGCCACTCCGCCCGAGTACGGAACGGCGACGGTGAGCGCCACCGGTGTCGTGACCTACACCGCGCCGTACAACTACGGGAGCGGGCACTATTGCGTTGTTCGGGTGGAGGACGGCCGTGGTGGTGCGGCCGCGCGGCGCCTGGATCTTGGCGTCTCGTCCGTCAACGGCGCGGCGAGCGCCGCAGTCGAGCCGCCCGTCGGGCTGCTCGTATCCGGAGATCCGGTCACGCTGCGCGCGACCGCCGTCGATCCGGACGGAGTGGTCAGCGCGGTGAAGTTCTTCGCCAACGGCACGGCGATCGGCACCGGCACGATCTCGAGGAACGGCTGGGGGGTGGTTTGGACGCCCGCCGCTGCGGGCGGCTACGCGCTCTCCTGCCAAGCGACGGACAACAAGGGCAAGGTCGGTGCGCTCTCGGCGGCGGTGAATGTGACGGTGGTCGCAGCCGGGACGGCGCTGATCGTCACCGACGAATGTGGCACCGCCGCGCCGCCGGAACGCGTGCAAGTGGTGTGCCTCGATCCCGGCGACCGGAGCAGCATCCAGCCCTACGGTGACGCCACGCGGCTGGTGCCGGCCAGCACCAGCGCCACCGGCACGGTCACTTGGCGCGTGCCGGACGCGACGGCCGTCTGGTTCAGCTACGCGCTCACCGACGGCGGGCCCGGTGCGGTCACCGTCGAGGCGTCGCCCGACGGCACGGCGTTTGCGGCGGTGGCGACGATTGGCGAAAGCGTGGGCCTCGTGAGCCCCTGGCACATCTATGACGGCGGCGTGGCGTCGTTGCCCGCCGGCACCAACTTCGTGCGGCTGACGGTCGATTCGGTCGGCGCGGCGAACAGTTGGGACTCGGCGCTGCTGTGGGTGCAGATCGACAGCGTGGCGGGTGGTGGCGTGGCGACGCCGGTGGGTTTGCCGGCTGATTTCAAGGCTTCGCTCGTGCCCGTGCCGGGCGAGGGCGGGCAGTTTCAGCTCGTCTTCGGTCCGGTGCAAAGCGGCTGGATCTACACGCCCGAGTTCTGCACCGACCTCGCCGCAGGCAACTGGGTGCGGCTGACGGCGTTCACCGCAGCCGACAACGGTACGCAGCGCACGATCACGGATCTCTCCGCGAGCGGGGTGCGGCGCTTCTACCGAATCCGCGTTTCCCCCGCCCAATGACTTTCCCTTCCTGCACGAGGCTCCATTGCGTCCTCGCGCTCCTGCTGGTCGCTTCCGTGCTGCCGACCGGGGGACGCGGGGCCGAGCCGCCGGCCCCGGTCCGGCTGGATTACACCAATCACTGGGCGGGCAACACCGGCGGCCGCGGCGGCGTCGGCGCCAACGCGAACGTGGTCAGCAACTTCATCGTCGACTTCGCCGTGTTGAACGCGGGGCAGGTCGACTGGCAGATGGCTCCCCACGTGCCGCTTGCGATCACCAAGAGCTACTGGGACGAGACGCGCTGGGGGCACGGCGCCTATTCGAAGGGCGTCCGCGTTTCCAAGGGGGAGTACTTCTTCAAGCTGATCACCTGGGATTCCTCCACGGCCAACGGCGTCACGGCGACGATCGCCCATCCCCGCGCGCTCGATGCGGTTCAGCAGAACCTCGAGGACCAGGGCTGTCCGCTGACCGGCTATTCCGACAACCTTCCGTATGTGGCGCTCAGCGACGGCCGCACGATCCGGTCCGTCGCCTATCCGACCAGCGTGGCGTTCGACAAGACCGGCCGGCTGTGGGTGGCCGACAACGGCCCGGACCAGAACTTCAAGATCTTCAGCGTGCCGGCCGGCGGGGCGCCGGTGCTGGTGGACACCTTCGGCGAGACCGGCGGCGTGTTCGCCGGGCCGGTCCGGGGCCGGCTCGGGCCCAAGCGTTTCTGGGGCGTGCGCGGCGTCGGCTTCGGCGACGACGGCCAGATCATCGTCGGTTGCAGCGGCATCCCCGGGCAGACGCAGGGCGGCACCGACATCCGCTGGTT
>JAEXPG010000305.1 GCA_023447015.1 Verrucomicrobiota bacterium | reverse complement strand
TCCTCATGCTCGCCGGCCACATCGACGAGCTCGGCCTGCTCATCACCTACATCAACAAGGACGGCTTCCTCTACTTCGACACCATCGGCGGCCACGACCGCACGGTCATCTCCGGCCGCCGCGTGATCATCCAGACCGCCAACGGCCCGGTGAAGGGCGTCACCGGCAAGCGCGCCATCCACCTCATGGACGAGGCCGACCGCAAGAAGGTGCCCGAGATCCACGAGATCTGGATCGATATCGGCGCCCGTTCCAAGGAGGAGGCGCTCGCCCGGGTCGCCATCGGCGACGCCGCCACCTACGACCACGAGTTCGAGCTCATCCACGGCACCCTCGGCACCGCGCGCGCCTTCGCCGCCAAGGTCCGCGCCTACCTCGTCGGCGAAACGCTGCGCCGCCTCGCCCCGCAGAAGAAGAAGCTCGCCGCCCGCGTCGTCGCCGTCGCCACCGCCCAGGAGGAGATCGGCGTGCGCGGCGCCACCGTCGCCGCCTACTCCGTCGACCCGCACCTCGCCGTCGCGATCGACGTCGGCCACGCGACCGACCACCCCGACTGCGACAACCGCAAGTACGGCGAGACCAAGCTCGGCGGCGGCCCGATCCTCTGCCGCGGCGCCAACATCAATCCGCTCGTCTTCAAGAAACTGCTCGCCGCCGCCAAGCGCGCGAAGATCCCCCACCAGTTCGAGGCCGACCCACGCCCGACCGGCACCGACGCCCGCGCCATCCAGATGGGCCGCGGCGGCGTGGCCACCGGGCTCGTCTCGATCCCGCTGCGCTACATGCACACGCCGAGCGAGCTGGTCGACCTCGAGGACGTGGAGAACTGCGTGAAGCTGCTCGTCGAGTTCGCCCTCTCGCTCGAGAAGGGCGACACCGGCGAGTGGTGACACTCCCGCCGGCCGTTGGTCCCATCTGACCATATTGCCTAGTACCAAACAGAGGAGAGTTCAGATCACTGTTTGGTAAGCCAGATAAACACCGAAACCATGTAAAGGCCCCCAAGGAAGACCGACAGAAGGGCAGACCGCATCATCGGATAATCCCGGACAATCCGCCAAACCTGAAAAAGAGTGAGCGCCAAGCTGATCGGCCCCCGCGGAGGCCCCCACGGGAAGTTGTACGTGCGTGCCACTACCATCAGCCTGAAGAACGAATACCAACTGTGAATCAGAGGGGCGAACGTCAACACAGCCACGAAAACCCCGGTCAACCCAAGGTAGTTCATGAGCACGCAGAGAAATGCGGTCAGCGATCCCCAACAGATCAAGGCGAGAATCAGACATTCCCGCCTTTCATCTGAATCGAGGGGGTCGTCTGAAAAACTACTCGCGTCTTGGCTAGCCTTCGGTTGTTCCGACATCCCGTAGGCGCTTTCGCTCGGCCAGTCACTAAACCCCTCCTTGAGCGCCTTGCCGCAGAAGACACAACGCGGCGCGGCAGTCGAAGCGACTGGGCGTTTGCACTTTGGGCAGGATTCTTGTGACATAAGGCGGAGAGTTGGTGCAGGGCTCAGAATCAGCGACCCTGTACCTTCAGCATTCACGCACCGGGTGGCAGTGCGAAGCAAGTTCTTGATGCTCCGCCCCAGTACCAGCACGGAGCCACCGCTCAAAATCGATGAGCTAGTTCGAGCTAGGCCGGACGACATTCGCCGCCCTCCACGTCCGGGACGGCGCAGCTCCCCACGGCGCCAACCGCCATCGCCGTTCTCACCTTACGTTCGGTAGACGACAGAAGGGAACGAAGGAAACAAAGCCCCCGGACGGACGAAGACCGTCGTGCGCGGGAATCCGGTTCCCTGCTCACCACCTGCCTGGTGTGAGCGGCTGGTCGGCAAGCCGACCGTCGACTCCCTGGCCTGCGCTCTCGTCGTTGCCTCGCAAGAAACTCGTCTCAAAGGAATCGACCACGGATGATACGGATGGGCACGGATGGCCGGACATTCATCCGTGATAATCCGTGCGATCCGTGGTCAACTTCATCCCGGAGTCCACTAAAGTGCCCGGAAGGCTCTTTCCGATATCGCCCGGTCCGGCTGGGTTCTCCGCCCTCTGTCGATTCCGACTACGCCTTCTGGCTTCACTCCACCTTCAGCCCGAGCATCTCACGCACGAGCGGCGCGATCTGCGCTGCCCAGCGCCGGTAGCCCTCGGGCGAAAGATGCAGGCCGTCGGGAGACACCGCCGTGGTGATCGAGCCGTCCGGCTCGAGAAAAGCCGCGCCGATGTCGCGGAAGACGACCTTGCCGTCGCGCCCGTCGAGCCGGCGCAGCAGGGCGTTCACGCCAGCCACCCGGCCGCGGACCTCCGCCTTCGGCGAGTAGTCGCAGGGGAAGATGCCGTGCAGAAGAATCTTCGCCTCGGGAAACGCCGCGCGCAGCTTCGCCACCACGGCCTCGATCCCGCGCGCCGCCTCGGCCGGCGTGGCGTTCTCGCGGCCGAGATTGTTCGTCCCGATCAGCAGCACGACGACCTTCGGCGTCAGCACCCCGACGGCGCCGTGGTCGAGACGCCAGAGGACGTTCTGCGTCGTGTCGCCCCCGATCCCGAAATTGGCCGCGCCGAGCGGCGCGAAATGGTTCTTCCAGTGCTCGCCGTCGCCCCACTCCCAGCCCTCCGTGATCGAGTCGCCGACAAACAGCAGATCGACGCCGCCCTTCTGCGCGATCGCCACGTCGGCCGCATGCTTCTCCTGCCACGTCGCAACCGACATCCAGTCGTAGTCGATCGTGCGCGGCGCGGGAGTCGCGGCATCTTCGGCGCGGAGCGGATTGAGCGAAACGGCAAGCATGGTGAGGCAGAACAGGGGGAGGACCGGGCGCATGGTTGAGGGAGAAAGTCTGTGGCACGCGCGCGCACGGGTTTCAACCGCGCACTCCGCGGTCACGCCAGCACCGCCTCCGCGTCCACCGGCAGGTCGAGATGCAGCACGCTGCGGTTCAACACCCCGGCGGCGTTCGCCCCGGCGGTGAAGGCGTAGGCGTCGCCGAGCGCCACGTGGTTCATCGCGTTCTCGTCGAGCAGCGCATGCCGGAAGCAGCGCCCCGATCGGGCGACCGGCGTGGCCTCGTCGACCAACGCCACCTCACCCAACCGCGCCGCGCCCCGGTCCGCCGCGAGCACCCGCTCGAGCAGATCCGCGCCGCGCCGGGCGTGCGCGCGCACGACAAGACCGCCGCGAAACTCCAGCTCGATCCCCTCGATCACCGCCCCGCCGTGGCCCACCGGCCGCGCCACGCGCAACCAACCCTCGGCCGAGTCGCGATGCGGCGCCGTGAAAACTTCCTCCGTCGGCAGGTTCGGCGCGAACCGCCGGCCGTCGCACGTCGTGAGCAGCGCCGTGCACCAGCGGGGCGCGGCCGGCAACGCCAGGGTCAGGGCCGTACCCGGACCGTGGAGCCGCAGGCGCCGGTGCCGGCGGAGGTTCAGCTCGTCGCGCCGGCGCTCCAGCTCCGCCGCACGCGCCTGCCACGCGGCAACCGGGTCGGCGTCATCCGCGCGGCACGCGGCCAGCACGGCCGACCACAACCGCGCCGCGCGCTCGGCCGCCGGCGCGTCGGCGAAAACCGTCTCCGCCCAAGCGGGAGTTGGTGCGGCAGCCGCGGTCCAGTTCGTCGCCGCGGCCATCAGGCCCGGCACGATCTGCGCGTAGAACCCGCCACACATCCGCCGCAACCGCGCCGCACCCTGCGGCGCAATGCCGTCGGCCAGGCCCGGGTGTGCGCTGCAGAGGAAAACCAGCGCGTCCCCGCGCGCCACCGCCTGCCGCAGCCGTTCGGTGTTGTGCTCGAGTTGCCGGCCGAAGTCCCGGTGCGACCGGCTCTGCGCCGCCTCGCGCCAGAGCGCCTCGTCGCCCCAGATCGTCTCCACCCCGGCCGCGCCCGCCGCGCGGGCCGCCTCCGTCACCGCCTCGACCAGCGGCGCCGCCGCCCGCGCCACGCCCTGGAGCTCGTAGGGCTCGGCGAGCAGCACCCGCTGCCCCGGGCGCAGGTTCAGGCCGAAGCGCACGATCACCTCGGCATAGCGCCGCAGCTGTTCTTCGAATCCGGGAAACACCGCGCGATCCCAGCCGCACCACCGCACCGCGACAAAACCAAACTTCGCCCTGCGCACCCGCGACAGACCGTTTCCACGTGCGGCGCCGGCATCCCCGCTCTTGCGCCCGCCCCTGCTCCTCCTCCTTCATGCTGCCGCCACACATGAAAGTCGTCGTCGTCGTCGCCCATCCCAATCCCGCCAGCTTCAACCACGCGCTCGCCGCCGCCGCCGCCGCCTCGCTGCGCGCGCTCGGCCACGAGGTGGTGGTCCAGGATCTCTGCGCCGACGGCTTCGACCCGCTCATGCCGGCCGCCGAGTTCGCGAAGGACGCCGCGCTTCCGCCCGACATCGCGCGCCGGTGCGCCGAGCTGGCGAGCGCCGAGGGACTGATCGTCGTCCACCCGAACTGGTGGGGCCAGCCGCCCGCCGTGCTCAAAGGCTGGCTCGACCGCGTGGTCCGCCCCGGCGTCGCCTACGAATTCCGCATCCGCGCCGACGGCAAACCCGGTCCGGTCGGCCTGCTCAAGCTCCGCGCCGCTCTCGTCGTCAACACGGGCAACACGCCGATCGAGGCCGAGCGCGCCGTCTACGGCGACCCGCTGGAAAACCTCTGGAAGAAATGCGTCTTCGGCATGTGCGGTATCCCGCGCGGCGAACGCCTCTATTTCACCTCCGTGATCGTCAGCACGCCGGAGCAACGTGCGCGCTGGCTCGAGGAGACCCGGCAGACTGTCGCCGGGCTCTTTCCCCGCGGCTGAGCGGTCGTTCCCGTTTCGCCCGGCGGCGCCTCCAAGGAGCCGCCGAGCAACGGAGAACCACGCCAGCGGCCGCGGCGCCTAGAGCAGTTTGTTTTTCGTTGTAGCCGGGTTCGGTGAACCCGGTCAGAGGGCCGGGATCAGCGATCCCGGCTACAGTTTCTCGGAAACTGCTCTAGCGTTTGCCCGTCGGCGTCCGCAGCACGAGGGTCGCGAAGCTCTTCGCCGGCAGCGCCACCACCCGGCGTTCGCCGGCGAGTTCGACCGAGAGTTCGCGTTTCTGCTCACCCTGGTTGGAGAGCACCAGCACCACGGCCCCGTCGGGATTGCGAAACGCGATCGCGTCCTTCAACTCGCCCTTCAGGCCGATACGCCGAGCACCGGCGTCGATGAAGTGGCTGAAGTGCGCGAACGCCCAGAACGCCGGCGTGTACGTCGCCTTGCGCGTGTCGAAATCGACGGTCACGAGCGCGTTCTGCGGCCAGGGGATCCGCGAGCCGATCGAGCGCCCCTTCGTGTCGAGCACCATGTTCCAGGCCTCGTAGATCGAGGCGCCGCCGAGGAAGAAACCGTGGATCTTGCCCCAGGTGTAGGCACCGTAGGCCCAGTCGTTGGGCGGGACGTCCTTGCGATAGCCGGGCTGCCAGTGGTTGTTGCCGCACTCCGTCTCTGTCTGCGCGATCATCACCCCGGGCCAGCGGCGCGCACACTCCGCCGCGATCTCGAGCGCGTACCATTGCAGGCCCAGCGCCTGCACATACCGCGCGGCGGCCGGATCGCTCATCGTCGGCTCGATGTACTTCGGCAGCTCCGCCACGTTGATCGTGCCAAGCCAGACCGCCGGGCCGTTCTCCTTCGCGAAAAGCGGGCCCATGTGGTCGCGGATGAAGTCGCGCAGTTGCGCGCCGGTCCAGTCGCAGCTCGGATAGTCGGTGAGCGTCCCGGGCTCGTTCTGCGGACAGAGCGCCATGAGTTCGAGCCCCTCGGCCCGGTAGGCCTGCGCGAACTTGAGCAGGTAGAGCGCGTACGCGTCGTAGATCGCCGGCTCGTCGCGCATCGCGCCGGAGTCGGTGGCCTTGTTCGTCTTCATCCAGGCCGGCGGCGACCACGCCGAACCCCAGAGCTGCAGGGCGGGATTCAGGCGCTTGGCCGCCTTGATGTAGGGGATCAGCCGCTCGCGATCACGCGCGATGGAGAAATCCTTCATCGCGAAGTCGTCCGCCGTCTCGGCCAACGAGTAGCGGCTCTCCGCATAGTCCGAGGCGCCGACCGGCACCCGGCAGATGTTGAACCGCGCGGTGCCCTTCGGATCGAACAGCTCGCGGAGGACCTTCGCGCCGTCGTCCGGGAGCAGCCGCAGCGCGGTCCACCCCTTCTCATTGAAGGAGCCGCCAAAGCCCTTGATCTCCTGGTAGCTGGTCTCCGCCTCGATCACGAGGTCCGCGGCGCCGGTGCCGGGCTCCGCGCGCACACCGCGCGAGGCGTCGGCAAACGCCTGCTCCGCCGTGGTGACCGTCAAGGTCGCCTTCGCTCGCTGCGGTGCCGCGGCGCCAAGTGCGCCGACGACAAACAGAACCAGACCGCTCAGGACAGGAGTACGCATGTTCATGGGATTATTGGGGAACAATGAGGGGAGTTGGCCGGACCGTGCCAGCCAGGGGAAGCCCACTTGCTACAGCAATCCCATCCATCCGCAACCGCCGGCATCGATCGCCGCCTATTGCACCACCAGGGCTCCACCCGCCACGCGCTGCGGCGCCGCACGGACCGTGCGCCACGCGCCGGGCACCAGCTCCGCGCACCCACTCCGCCGTTTGACCGACGACGACTTGTCGGCAGTATCCGGCCACCCACAGCAGAGGCCGTCTGCCCCACGGCCGCCCCCAAGCAGGAGAAACCATGGCATTCGACGCCTATTTACGGCTCAAAGGAGTGAACCAAGGCGACATCAACGGTCCCGTTACCCGCCCCGGGCGGAAGGGATCGATCAAGGTCATCGCGTGGACACACGAGGTGATCTCACCCCGCGATGCGGCGAGCGGCCTGCCGACCGGAAAGCGCCAGCACCGGCCGATCACGATCACCAAGGAGATCGATTCGACCAGCCCGCTGCTGATGAACGTCCTGGTGAACAACGAGAACCTCCCCCAGTGGGAGCTGGCCCTGTGGCAGCACAACGCGAGCGGGAAGGACGTCCACTACTTCACCATCCGGCTCACCAACGCCTCGATCGCCGCCATCCGCCAGGAGATGCTCAACAACCAGGTGCCCGACAACAAACCCCTGCGCGAGCGCGAGCACATCAGTTTCTGCTACCAGAAGATCGAGTGGACCAACCTCGCCGGCGGCATCACCGCCGAGGACGACTGGGAAGCTCCGGTCGCCTAGCTTCGCTCCGATCCGGGCCGGCACCCGCCCCGCGCCGCTCACCTGCCACGGGCGGGGCGGCCGGTCCGCCGGGATTTGCCTCCGACCGTTTTGCATCTCCGCTTTTTCGATGCACAGTCCCCACCTCCCCCAAGCCCCCGGCCGGCCGGTTCGGTGAACCGCCCCGCCCCCCTCCACAGAACCGATCCCATGAACAACCTTCCGCTCGTCCCCATCTCCTCCGTCGACAATGGCACCGTGGTTCTCCTTCCCGGCAAGAAAGCGCCGGAGGACCTCAAGGTGATCGAGGTCGACGGCAACAGCGTCCGCTGCGAGTACAAGAGTTTCGGCCGCATCGAAGTCTGCTACATCCCGGCCGACGAACACGTCCAGGTCATCGCGTCCTGATCGGCCGGTCCTCGACGGCGGCCCGGCAGCAACCACGCTGTACACACCGGCCCGAGCCTGAGCATAGGCATCGGGGGCCGACCTTCATCCCGCACGCACCGCCGGCGTCCGCCCCTGGTTCTCCTCACTCTGCGTCAAACCCACGCGCGTGTCCGCGTGGCACTTCCGCAGTGCGACGATCCTCGGTTTCGCAGACGACGGAAGGTTCACGAAGAGACCTCGGGCCAAGAGAACGCAGTGCCCGCAGACCCGGGCAACGTTCCTTCATCCGCAAGGGATAAGCCGCGGCCCGAATTCGGCCAGCCGACTCGATCGGACTTCGTTCCCCTCGTTGTCTTCTGCCGAGTCCGACCACGCGTTCCGGGATGGTTCCCGGACCTCGCGCCACTCCTGCGCTCCGGCTCGACACCGCCCTACTCCGCGGCTATCTCCTCCCCCGGTTCGTAGCCCACTGACGACCGCTGTGCCCGCTTTCCGGGCACGCGCAACCTCGCCGCAACGTCAGCACCATGGCCGAACCCGCCCTCTACCCCGTCCCGCGCATCAAGGACCTCGCCGTCGGCGAACGCCCGCAGGAGCGCCAGGAACGCTGCGGCCCGGAGTCCCTCACCGACGCCGAGCAGCTGGCCATGATTCTCCGCAGCGGCAGCGCCGGCCGGAACGTGAAGTGCGTCGCCGAGGACCTCCTCGCCGCCGCAGGCGGCAGCCTCGCCGGCCTCCTCGCCTGGTCCGCCGCGGATTTCCGGCGCGTCAAGGGCATCGGCCGCGTGAAGGCGCAGCAGCTCGTGAGCGTGCTGGAGATCTCCCGCCGCATGCTGGCCCAGCGCGAAGTCATCCCGCCGCAGCTGGAGCATCCCCACCAGGTGTTCGCCCATTTCCAGCCGGAGGTCCTCGCCCTCAACGTCGAGAAGTTCTGGGTCCTCAGCCTCAACCGCCGCAACCGCCTCCTGCGCCGCGACGAGATCACCTCCGGCACCGCCACCAGCTCGCTCGTGCACCCGCGCGAGGTCTTCCGCGAGGCGATCAAGGCCGGCGCCTGCGCCATCATCGCCGTCCACAACCACCCCAGCGGCGACCCCGCGCCCAGCAGCGCCGATCTCCAGATCACCCGCCAGCTCGCCACCGCCGCCCGCACCGTCGACATCGGCCTGGTCGACCACGTCATCCTCGGCCAGCCCACCCGCGACCCCGCCGGACGCGGCTACTACAGCTTCCGCGAAGCCGGGCTGCTCTGAGCGAGTCGGACCGGGTCCCAGAACGCCCCCGCTCCGGCTTCGAAAAAAACGCCAAGAAAGCGCTTGGCAAAGCCCCGAGCGTTTCCCAATTTCCCCGTCCCCCCTCGGTGGGTTCGTATAGCGGCAATTACGGCGGACTGTAAATCCGCTGACCTAACGGTCTACATTGGTTCGAGTCCAATACCCACCACCACTTTCGCCACGGTCAGGACCGCGGGGTCGGAGCTGAGCTCCCCCGCCAGAAGCTCGAGTAGAGCTTGGAGGGCCCGAGAGAAAGGCGCGACACTCCTGCTGCCACCACTGGGCACACGGCTCCACAGGGAACCAGCGCCAGTCCATCATTGTCAGGGCACCGGCATGGCCTACACTTCCCTGCGATGAAGACGCTCGCCTCTGCCCTGTCGATCGTGCTGCTCGTCACCTCGTCGGCCCTCGCCACCGATTTCACCCTCAAAGACGGCCGCGTGCTCCGCAACGCCGTGGTGATCAATGCCGACGCGACCACCGTCACCTTCCGCCACGCCGAAGGGTTCACCCAGATCGCCAAGACCAAGCTTCCGGACGCGCTGCAGGAGGAGTTCCCACTCGACACCACGCAGGCCAAGCTCGAAACCGAGCGCCAGCAACAGGACGCCGCCGCACGCGATACCGCCGCCAAACAGCTTTACCTCGAGCGCCTCAAGCTCGCCGCGGACATCAACGCCAAGCACCCGCCGCCGAAGTACGACGCGCCCCCGCCGCCAACCGAGACCGCACGGTCCACCGATCTCCACCGCTGGCAAGACGACTACCTCTGGAGCCGCGACTACAACCGGCATCAGTACGAACACTCCCGTTGGCAGCACGATCACCGCAATCGCGATCCACACCACGACCGGAACGCCAGCACGCCCGCCCCACCGCCGAATCCCGAGATCAAGATGACGCCCGACATCAAATTCGGGCCCTCCGTTCATATGGTCGGTTTCGACCCAGCCCCGACCGAGGACGTCCCGACCGACACAGCGGAACAGCCGCGCCAACCTGCGCGTTGCCGTCGCTGAAACCCGTCTCCGCCAGTTGAGCCGCTGAATCTCGCGCCGAGCACGCAAAGCGCCTGCCGTGGGGGCCGCCCCGTCGTCAGCGAAACGACGCGACGGACGCCCGCAACCGGGTTCGCCCCCCGTTCACCGCGCGCCATGCTTCTTGAGCAGCGCGACCAGCTCGGGGCGATTCTCCTTCGCCAGCGAGCCGAGCGGCGTGACACCGGCCACATCGGGGGCATTCACATCGCAGCCCTTCGCCAGCAGCCGCTCGACGATGCCGAGGTCCCCGCCCGCCACCGCCCAGCGGAGCGGAGTGTTCCCGAACCGGTCCTTCGCATCGACCGCCGCGCCCTTGGCCAGCAGGAGCTCCACCACCTCGCCGCGCCCGTTGAACGCCGCCAGGTGCAGCGGGGTCTTGTCGTTCTCCCCCTTCGCGTTCACGTCGGCGCCCTTCGCGAGCAGCAGCTCCGCGATCTCCCGGTGGCCCTCCTCCGCCGCGGCGTGCAGGGGCATCCCCCGCGGTCCGTCGATCTCGGGGCTCGCTCCTTTCGCCAACAGCAGCACGACCACATCGGCGTGCCCCTTCTGCGCGGCCCAGAACAGCGGTGTCGTCCCCTCCTCGTCGGCTTCGTTCACATCCTGCCCGCGGGCGACCAGCCGCTCGGCCGTCGCCAGCTGCCGATCCCGTGCCGCACGGAACAGCAGTCCCCAACCGATCGGCTTCCGCGGCGAAGCCTCCTCCGGCTGGGCCCCGCAGGGCGGCACAAACGTGAACGCGAGCAGCGCGAGTGCTGCGTATCGGACAAGCGGTTTCCGGAAGAGGCGGATCGTCTTCATGATGAGGCTGGGGTTGGCATCGCTGCGGGGGACGCGGAAAGATGCGCAGGTCCGCCCCGCGCGCGAGTCCGAGCCGCCCGACGCCGCACTTGCGTGCCCCTTTCCCGCCCCCAGTCTCCCACCAGCCCAACGCCCCATGCCTTGGAAACGCCTCCTCCGCTGGTTCCTCCGCGCCACCGTCGTCTGCCTCGCCGGACTCCTCTGCGCGGCCGGCATCGTCTGGTACTGGATCTGGCAAGATCGTCAGTACCCTTCGTACCCGTCTGACGAGAAGATCATCGCGACCGCGCTCGGCTGGCCCACCTCTGCCAACGACGAGTCACTCCGCGCAGCGATCTTGCGCCAACAACCGCTGGCACTCTCCCTCCTCAGAAACAAAGACTCGAAAGTCCGTTTCGCGGTGAAACGCTTCTTCCGCTGGCGGGCAAAGGAGTTCGACGCTGCGACGCTCGATGCCGTCGCAGCCGAGTGGACCGACCCGTTCGGCGACGCCCGAGAAGACATGCTCGTGTTGCTCGCAACCGCCGGCGACGCCGGTCTCCGCCGCATCGGTGCGATCTACCGTTCTGGCTACCCAATCGAGCCAAGGCTCCACAAGATGATCTGTGAGCACGTAGGCGGCCGGGAGATCAGGAAGGAGCTGGCGGCTCTGCTCACTGCAATAGTCGCAGACTCCTCCGTGTCCGATGCGAGCCGTTGCCGCGCAGCCGAGGCCCTCGGGTATCTTGAACTCCCGGCGGGGAACCAATCGTTCGAAGACCAACAGCAGACCGCCGCGATCAACACATTGCGGGAACTGGCGCCGAGGCTCCCAGCGCCAGTTAACGGAACACTGAGTGCCGCACTAAGACGGATCGACGACGAGTTCGGGTTCCGGAGTCGGTGGGAGCAGAAGCGAAACCTCGAACTCGACCGTGCATATGGCCACAATCCCGAATTTCGAGATCTCGGCGCTGATGGTCGCGAAGCCATCACCGCCCTCGCCGATCCTGACGACTGGCAGCGCGTCGGCGACGCCGCCGACGCGTTGGCGCGAGTCGGAGTGAAGGCAGCTCTGCCAGAGTTGGAGCGAGTGGCGAGAAAGCATTGGTATTCGCCCGTACGGAAGACTGCCGAATGGGCCATCAAAGTCCTCGAAGGGAAGGAGCCCTATTTCGAAGTCGACGAACAGGGCCGCCTCAAAACCCCGCCGCACAATCTCCGTTGGTTCCTCGCCGAAGAAGCCGAGCAGTGGCAAAAGGATCCGGGCAATACTCGCAGCAACACGTTTCCGGAAGCCGTCCGCGAGATCTTGAGTCCAGCGCGCGAAGGCTACCTCAAGCGGTTCTCGCCGCACTTCGACCAAGTCGAATACCGCCGTCCCGGTCGCCTGCCGCAACGCTGGCCAGCCGATTGTCTTGGGATGGCTCCGATGCATCCCAAATGCTCCATCTCCTTCGCCGGTGGCACGCTCCTTGGCTACGATGCAGGCGAGTTCGGACGCGGAACCGTCTTCTGTCGGAAGGGTTCGGTCCCACTGTTTCTCCGTACTGCAAACGTCGGCGAGTTCGTATCGATGCCTTTCGGCGTGTTGATCATGCCATCCTTCGATCGCGATTTCGGGCCGGAAGTCGTAAGGCAAGCGCCCGACGGCACGGTCTCGGTGGCACGATTCAAGAAGCGCCTTCCCGCCGGCTGGGGGCACTACCGGAAACTCCCGAGCGGCGATCTGCTGTTCAATTGCATCGGCATCGATGTGGTCATCACCACCACTGGCGAGCTCCGCGTCGCCGGCTCGGACAAGGAAGTCGGCGCACCGTAACGCAGCGGTCGGCGGCGGAATCTCCGGCCTGGTCTGAGCCCAACAACGCCGTCACTCGGCACGAGCAGAGCGCACCTCAGCAAGAGAAAGCCGGGCGCAGCTGCCGTTCACCGCTCCACATGCACCGATGGCCCCACCGCCAGCAGTGTTCATCGGTGTGCATCAGTGGTCCCCCTTCTTCACGCCGGCCCCAAGCCACCGCTCACCCCAGCGCCTTCGCCTGCGCGGCGACGTGCTTGTTGATGCTGCCGCGGCCCCAGTCGCACCTCGCGCAGCGCCGCGGTGCGACTGCGCTCACGCCTCCAGCTTCTCGTACCAGGTGATCGCGCCATCCTCGCCGAGCGCCGCGACCCGGAAATCCATCTGACCGGAGAAAACGACCAACTCGGCGCAGAAGCGCTTGGCCGCGACGAAGACCCGGAACTCCTCACTCGCGGCCACCAACTCGCGGTGGACCGCGCTCATCTGCTGCAGGAGCGCGACCGCCGCGGCTTGTGTCGGCCGATTGAATCCACCGAGGTTGTGCGAGTACGTGATCGAGTCCGCACCGCTCGACGCGCAGATCCACATCCCGCCGGAAACACCGACCCGGACCTCATAGCTCTGGCTCTGCAGGTCGCGGAGCAGCGCTTGCGCCGTCACCGCCCAGTTCGTCGAAGTTGGCTCCATGGCCCTGGAAGGACGCCCGCTCACCCCAGCAGCTTTGCCTGGGAGTCGAGGTGCTTCTTGATGCTGCCGCACACCGTGTCGCACATCGCGAAGATGCCCGGATCGGCGATGGAGTAGAGGACGTTCAGGCCCTGCTTGCGGCGCTTGAGCAGGCCACAGGCGACGAGCACCTGCAGGTGCTTCGAGATGTTCGCCTGACTCGTCTCCTGCTGCTCGACCAGCTCGGTGACGCTCAACTCGCCCGACCGCAGCGCCATGAGGATGCGCAGCCGCATCGGCTCGCCCATCGCGCGGAAACGCTGGGCGATCAGCTCGATCGTTTCGGTCGGCAGCTCCTTGGCCATGGCGAGCACCACAAACGGAAATCTGGGACTTGACGACTTCAATCTTCCGCATAACTATGTAGCTATTCAGTAAAACGCAACTCCTCTTTCCTATGAAACTCGAATACCGCATCCGCGTCCTCGCCGGCTCCATGGTCCTCGCCAGCCTCGCCCTCGGGCACTGGGTCAGCTCCTGGTGGCTGCTCCTCGCCGCCTTCGTCGGCGTGAACCTCATCCAGTCCGCCTTCACCGGCTTCTGCCCGGCCTGCAACATCCTCCGCAAACTCTTCCCCGACTCGCCCGGCTCCTGCGGGTGCGACGATGGCAAATGCGGTTGCGAGTCCAAGCCCTCCGCCGGCGACTCCTGCGGCTGCGACAAGCCCTGAGCCTGCTGGGTCGGCTGCCCGCCGTCGCCGCCACTACTCCCGCACTCGCCCCCACCCTCCCGCGACCGTCCATCCTTACACCTCCCACGTTCCACCACCCCACCC
>JAEXPG010000280.1 GCA_023447015.1 Verrucomicrobiota bacterium | reverse complement strand
GTACACCCCGGAGGAGTTTTACGAGGACCCCGGGCTTGTCCGCACCCTGATCCACCCGTCATGGCAGGAATACTTCCGGATGCAGTGGGATGCCCTGATGGCAGGCAGCGCCCCTTTTCGCGGCATGCCCGGCCGCCCCGCCGCGTCTCCAACTCCCGGATTCCACGCGCGAGGTCCGCACTTCGTCCCGCGCCACGAACCGCCCCGATGGGCTCGCCCTCGCCGAGTCACCTCGCCCCGCCCGGACCAGGCACGAGCCCGTGCACGGTTGCGTGCCACCGGCCCGGCGGCATGGGGGTTTCCCCTCAGCATCACCTTCGGATCCAGCCATCCTACGGAAACCCCCTAGGAATTCCCTAGGACTTCCGGCCCTATTCCTTCAGGGCGCCATTTCCGGCATCTGCCCATTCCCGGCCGAGGCGCGGTGGACGATAATGTGGGCATGCAAAAGGCGTCACTCACCGCGAAATCCGAAAGCGGCTTCACCCTCGTCGAGGTGATGATGGCCACTTTCGTCCTGGTGTTCATGTTCTTCGCCACCCTCTCCGCGCTCCAGCAGGGCTTCGCGATGCTCGACACGGCGCGCAACACCACGCTCGCCGGCCAGATCATCCAGAGCGAGATCGAGGATCTTCGGTTGAGGCAGTTCGTCTCGCTTCCCGCCTCGGGCACCATCGATCTCGCCTCCTCGATCGGCGCGAACCTCAGCGCGAACGAACGCCAGACCATCGCCTCGCGTTTCACCGCCACCCGGCTGGTCCAGGACGTCCCCGGCCGCACCGGGACCGACTCCAACGGCAACACCATCTCCACGCTCAAACGCGTCACGATCTCGGTCCAATGGCAGGACTACGGCAGCCGCCTCCATTACCGCAGCTACGAGACGCTGGTCGGCTACAACGGCCTGAGCGACTACTTCGTCACCATCCACGGCGCCGCCACCTCCCCATGAAAACGAACTCCCGCCACGGCGTTACCCTCGTCGAACTGATCATCGCCATGACGCTGAGCAGCATGGTTCTCGGTGCGGTGATGAGCACCTACGTCTACATCGCCCGCAGCTCCATGAGCATCTCGAACTACAGCGACATGGAACGCGAAGCCATGTTGGGATTGGAGCGACTCGGCCGCGAGCTCCGGATGACCGACAACCTGGTCAGCTCCGGCAGCCCGATCAATCAGGTCACCCTGACCATCCCCAACGAGGTGGGCACCGGAACCCATGACGTCATCTACGCCTACAACTCGGCCCAGAAGACCTTCACCCGCCAGGCCAATGGCGTGACCAAGGTGCTCGTGCGCGACATCCAGCCCGGCTCCTTCAGCTTCAAGCGCTTCGACCACAACCAGCAGAGTCTCGATCTCCCCGGCATCACCCTGCCCGACTACAGCACTAAGCAGCTTCAGATCACGCTGACTCTCGCGCCCACCACCAAAGGCCTCACCGCTGCCACCACCAAGCGCGTCATTTCCTCCCGTTTCGTGCTCCGCAATCTCTAACCCCGCCCCACCATGAATCATCCTGCTCATCATTCGCAGAAGGGGTCCGTTCTGCTGGTCGCGCTCGTCCTCGGGCTCGCCCTTGCGATCCTCGTCGGAGGCTACCTGTCGCTGTCGCTGGACACGCTCCGGGTCTCCACGCGGAACTTCCATTACAACACCGCCTTCAACCTCGCCGAGGCGGGCATCGAGGAGGCCCTCTGGGCCCTCAACAACGACGACTGGACCAAACGCGGCTGGGCGGACAAGGGCACGGGCCAAGTGCTGCTCGGCAACTTCGACGCATCCGACCTCACGGCGCCGAACAGCCCGCGCGGCTACTTCAACGTCCTCGTTGCCAACGCGGACAGCGGTCTTCCCATCATCACCGCCGAAGGCGTGGTCCGGACGACGACAGGCGGACTCATCCGCAAGCAGATCCGGGTGTCCGCACGCAACACCAACCTGTTCATGCCGCCCTTCACCGCCATCACCGACCTCGACCTCAACGGCGGCGAGATCGACAGCTACCGCATGGCCGATGGCAACTACACCGTCGCCCCCCGCCGCTACGAGACCACCGTGGCGAGCCCGTCCATCACCGTCGGCAACATCGACATCGGCAGCCCGGCCGACATCTACGGCTACGTCACCGTCGGCGTGGGCACCAACAACGCCAGTTCGTTCATCAACAGCGTCAAGGGCAGCATCACCGGTGCGGACACCGCCGCAGGGCAGACCGGAGTCGTGCAATCCGGCAGCAACCTCGTCGACGCCAACCGCATCGCCTTCGACTTCATCCAGGACTTCCCGATGCCGGCCGAGCCGACCGCGACATTCACCGACGCCGTTCCAAGCGCCGATGCCAACGGCATGATCCTCCTGGGCGATTCGACCGGAGCGGCCACCCGGCGCTACCAGTTCGCCAATTACTCGGTACCCAATGGCCAAACGATCCTCGTCGTCGGACCGGTGGAGATCAAGGTGCTCGGCGAACTCAAGCTCGCCGGTGGCGCCGCCTTCACGGTGTTGAGCAACTCCTTCGCGACCGCCGAGACCAAGGTCAAAGGGAAGACAATCCCCGGCACCACCTACACGGCCAAGAATGCCTCCGCCATCATCTACGCCTATGGCAACCTCGCCATCTCGGGCAACGGCGCCCTGACCGGCGGCACCATCCCGGGAACCAACATCAGCACGGACCCCACCAAGCTCCAGATCTTCGGCATGTCGCCGACCACCCAAAGCTTCGACATCGGCGGCAACGGCAATCTCGCCGCCGCCATCTACGCCCCCCACGCCAGCGTGAAGTTCAATGGTGGTGGCTCGAGCGGCTACTTCGCCGGAGCGACGGTCGCCAACACGATCACGGTCAACGGCAACGGCTACCGGGTCCGCTTCCCCGAGGAGATGGCCGACATGGCCACTTCGACCACCTACAAGATCTCCCGCTGGGTCGAGCTGACCAACCCCGCCGACTGGCAAGACTTCGCCAAATTCTGATTCTCCGGCTCTGTCCCCCGACAAGTCCGGCTGAAGCGCAAAACCCCGGCGGGTCTCTCCCGCCGGGGTTTATGTTTCCGCCGCAGAGCGGCGGGAAAGAGTGGTCTCGGAACCTGTAAGCCAGATTTTGTCCGCCGCCTTGCGGCGACGGCGCATTCATTTTTCTCGCGCCCCTTGCGGAGCGCGCCCGCGGCTGCGACCGCCGGCCGAAGCCGGCCGCGCGCAACGGGTGCGACCTACCCGGGACGTATTCGGCGGGCCGCCGCGTCCCCTATTTGGCCTTGCACCGGGTTGGGTTTCTCGTGCCACCGGCGTTGCCGCACGGCGCGGTGGGCTCTTACCCCACCTTTTCACTATCACCGACCGACCGGACGGACGTGAGATCCGCCTTGGGCCGGCCGGCTACCTGTTTTCTGTGATACTGTCCGTCGCGCCGCCTTGAAACGACGCGCCCCCGCTTGCGAGGGGAACCCTGCCCTGTGGTGTCTGGACTTTCCTCTCGGTTCAAAGAACGAAGCGAATGCGCGGCTCCGAAACCGCGCGCACCGTGCCCCCGGGCCCCGCCGCCCGCAACTCCCGAATCGCCCCGCACCGCTCCGCCGAATCATTCTCCCACGCTTGAGCCGTGGGCATTCGACCGCAGGTCGAGCGACGAACGTCGAGCGCCTGCTTCTCCGGGGCGCCCTCCGCGGCCGGCCCGTCGCGGGCCCTTCCTCCGGCGATCTGGCACTCGTCCCTCGCCGCTCGACTCTCGCCTGCATCAAACCAACCGAGCCGCCAACCTCGCCCCGGACTCCCCCGCCCCGCCCGTTCCGCAAATGCGTTAACCCGCCGATCCTCCCGCGGTCGCCACACCGGAAACATTTGCCCACACCGCACCTCGCTTCTGCTCTTGCAGCGTCTCCCGCCCAAGCCCCCCTCAGCCGCAATCCCCTTTCCCATGCGC
>JAEXPG010000242.1 GCA_023447015.1 Verrucomicrobiota bacterium | reverse complement strand
TCCGCCCGGTCTTCCGCAAGGAGAACGGCCACATCTCCCGCGCCACCAACTCCGCCCTCGAGATCGCCACCGGCGAGTTCGTCGCCCTGCTCGACCACGACGACCTTCTGCCGCCCGACGCCCTCCTGCATGTCGCCCAGGCCGTCCTCGCGCACCCGACCGCCGGATACCTCTACACCGACGAGGACAAGATCGACGACTCCGGCCGCCGCTTCGACCCGCAGTTCAAGGGCGACTGGTCGCCGGAGATGGCGATCACGCACAACTACACGCACCATCTGTCCGTCATCCGCCGCAGCGTCGTCAACGCCGTCGGTGGTCTGCGCCCGGAGTTCAACGGCGCTCAGGACATCGACCTCTTTCTGCGCTGCTTCGAGCGCATCAAGCACGAGGACGTCGTCCACATCCCCTTCGTCTGCTACCACTGGCGCGCCCACGCCGAGAGCACCGCCTCCCGTGGCGACCAGAAGGGCTACCTCTTCGACGCCGCCCGCCGCGCCATCGCCGAAGCCTGCCAGCGCCGCGGCCTGCGCGCCGAACCGATGCTGCCCGAATGGGCCACGCGCTACGCCTGCTGCCTGCACCAACTGCGCTGGGATCCGGCCATCCTCCGCGAGAACCCCGTCACCATCGTCATCCCGACGAAGAACCGCGGAGACCTCCTCGCGCGCTGCCTCGACTCGCTCGCCCGCACCACGCCGCGCGAAAGCGTGCAGGTGATCGTGGTCAACGACGGCTCCGACGAACCCGCCTCGCTCGAGCTGCTCCGCTCGCTCCCCGCGCGCGCCGACCTGCGTTGCACCGTGCTCGACCTTCCGGCCGATCCTGCGGGCTTCAACTACTCGCGCCTCGTCAACGCCGGCTCCGCCCGCGCCGCCACGCCGCTGCTCCTCCACCTCAATAACGACGTCGAGGCGCTCCGCCCCGGCTGGCTCGAGGAACTCGCCGGCTGGCTCACCGTCCCCGGCGTCGGTGTCGTCGGCGCGAAGTTGCTTTATCCCGACAGCACGATCAACCACGCCGGCATCGGCCTGAGCCGCCACGACCGCCTGCCGCACACGCTCTTCGAGCACGAGCCCTCCGAGGATCTCGGCCTGCTCTTCCTGCCGCACGCCGCGCGCAACGTCGCCGCCGTCACCGGCGCCTGTCTGCTCACGCGCACCCAACTTTACCGCGAACTCGGTTTCGACGAGACCGATTTCCGCGTCGCCTACAACGACGTGGACTTCTGCCTCCGCGCCTGGGAACGCGGCCAGCGCGTCGTCGTCACCCCGCAGGCCGTCCTGCAGCACGTCGGCAGCGCCTCGCGTGGCCGCGAGTACACCGAGAAGGAACACCTCGCCTTCGTCGCCCGCCACGGCGCGCACCGCGATCCGTTCCTCAGCGACACCTACGACTTCCCGCCCGCCGCTCCCCGCCTCAACCCCTACCACTACCAGTATGCCGGTGACCGGTTTCCGGTTTCCGGTGACCGGCCACTGCTCACCGCTCACCGCCCACCGTCCACCACCGGCCTTGCCGCTCCGAGCTCTCGACTCTCGACTCTCGACTCTCGGCCCCTCCGTCTCCTCTTCGTCACCCACAACCTGAAGTTCGAGGGTGCGCCGATCCTGCTCTTCGAGCAGGCGCGTCACCACGCGACGGTGCCGGGCGTGAGCGTGCGCGTCGTCTCGCCCGAGGACGGCCCGCTGCGCGCGCGCTACGAGGCGCTCGGCATCCCGGTCGAGATCTGGGACACCTCCGCGATCCTCACCGCCGCCGACGCCGACCAGTGCAACGTCGCCATCGCCGCACTTGCCGTCGCGCACCCGTTGCCGGACGTCGACCTCGTCGTTGGCAACACCGTCCTCACCTTCTGGACCGTGCCGTTCGCCGCACGACTGAACAAGCCCTCGCTGCTCTACGTCTACGAGAGCTGCACGCTCGACAAGCTCTTCGCCCGCGCCGGCCTGCCCGCGCGGCTGCGCGAACCCGCCGAGGCCGCGCTGCGCGACGCCACCCGCGTCTGCTTCGCCGCCCGCGCCACCGAGGCCGTCTTTCAGGAGCAGAACCACCACGACAACTTCCGCCATGTGGCGAGCGCGGTCGACGTTTCGCGCATCGAGAAGTTCGTCGCCACCTCCGATCGCGCCGCGCTCCGGCAGAAGCACGGCATCCCATCAGACGTCCCGCTCGTCATCAACGTCGGTTCCGTCTGCGAGCGGAAGGGCCAGCACATCTACCTCCGCGGCATCGACCGCCTGCGCAAGGAGTGGCCCACCGCGTTTCCCGGGAAGCCGTTCCCGCTCTTCCTCATCATCGGCGCCCGCGACGGACTCTACCTCGAAAGCATCCAGCAGGACATCGCCCTGCTCGGCCTCGACGAGGTGCGTGTACTCGCCGAGCGCGGCGACATCGACGATTTCTTCCGCATGGCCGACCTCCTCGTCTGCACGAGCTTCGAGGAGTCGTTTCCCCGCGTGCTGCTTGAGGCGATGGTCTTCGGTGTCCGCATCGTGAGCACGGATGTCTTCGGCATTCCGGAGATGCTCGTGGCCAACGACGAGGCCCACCTCATCCCCGCCGGCGACCCAGCGAAACTCTCCGCCGCGCTCACCGGGGCGCTGGGCGAGCACTTCGCCGGCGACGACTGGATGGTCTCGATGGCCCGCGCCCGCGTCCACCGCCACTTCGACACCACCAAGCTCCTTCCCCAGCACCTCGCCCTCTGCCGCGAGGCCGCCCTCGGCTGAACGTCCCCACCTCGATGCTCGAGACGCCCCACGCCACCTTCCACCTCGACTCGCCCGCACCGGGCGACACGCCACCGGCCGGCCGCATCATCCTGCGCGGCTGGCTCGTCGCCAAGCCCGGCCAGCACTTCGTCGATCTCCGCGCGCGCGTCGGCCAGCGCGTTTTCCCCGGCGTCTACGGCCTGCCGCGTCCGGACCTCGCGGAGTTCTTCAAGGCCCGCGAGCCGCGCCTGCTCGCGGCGTTCGAGCAGCCCGCGATCCTCGTCTCCGGCGCCAACTCCGTCGTCTTCGAGGCCTGCACGCTCGCTGGCGACTGGCTCGCCGTGCACACGGAAACGATCACGGCCGGTCCTGCTCCCGCCACGCCCTTCGCCGCCGCGGCGAAGGAGGGGACGTTGCGCGCGGTCGAGTTCGCCCGGGCCTTCCACCTCCTGCTCCGCCGCGCCGCCGGTGAACCGCAGCCCGACTGGCCCACCCTCGCCACCGAACTCGCCGCCGCGCTGCCGCACCCGTCGACCGCGCGCTTCGCCCACGCGCCGTTCCACGCCCACTTCGACGAACCGGCCGCCCTCACCCGCGGCGCCTACGGCCGCGTGAACCTCATTGGCTGGCTCTTCCACGAGACCGAGGCGGTCCGCCGCGTCTTCGCGACGTTCGACCTCCAGACCGTGCAGGAGCTGAAACCGTCCGGCGAATACGCCGGGGTCCCCGAGCGCTTCCCGCAGTTCGCCAACGCGAAGAACTGCCGCTGGAAGGGCTTTGTCGACTGCCCCGCGCAGCTCCCGCAGCCGCGCACCCTGCGCCTTTACGCCGAGCTGGCCGACGGATCCTGGCATCTCTGCAACGTCCAGCACACGCTGCTCTGGGACATCGAGACCGAGAAGCGCGGCTATCCGCGTTTCTCCCACTCCGCCTTCCTCCACGCCGCCTGGGCACTGCGGACCGCGCTGCGCCGCCGCGGCATCCCGACCGAGAATCTCCGCGCACTCCTCCCCGAGTTGCGCCCCATCTGGAACTCTTTCCGCGCGCTCGCGCCGCGGCGCGGCCCCTCGATGGGCGGACTCTCCGGCGAACTCTTCTCGTCCAACCCGGCGCAGTCCGACCCGCGCCGCCTGCTGCTCGTCACCCACAACCTGAATCTCGAGGGCGCGCCGCTCTTCCTCGCTGAGTTCGCCGCCTTCTGCCGCCGCACCGGCCGCGCGGAGCTCACCGTCGTCACCGGCCGCGACGGCCCGCTGCGCAAACGCTACGAACAGCTCGGCGCGACCATCCACGTCGTCGACCTCACGCCGCTGGTGCATGCCACCACCCCGGCCGCCCAGCGCACCGCGCTGCGCCGCATCGTCGCCCGACTCGACTTCGCCGCCTGCGACCTCGTCGTCGCCAACACGCTCGCCAGCTACTGGGCCGTCCACGCCGCCCGCGCCGCCCGCCGCCCGTCCCTCTTCTACATCCACGAGAGCACCACACCGGCCGCCTTCTTCCACGGTCGCGCGCCCACCGCACTGCCGGGCATCGAACAGGCCTTCGCCGCCGCGCCCCGCGTCTCGTTCCTCACCGCCGCCACGCGCCGCTACTACTCCGCGTTCTCCGACGGGGCGAACTACCGCATCACCCCGGGATGGATCGACCTGCGCTCGCTCGACGCCGTGCGCACCGCCCGCAGCCGCGACGAACTGCGGCGCCGCCTGGGCCTCGCCCCCGACGAACGCCTCGTCGTCAATCTCGGCACCGTCTGCGACCGCAAAGGCCAGATCCTCTTCGCCCGCGCCGTGGACCTCCTCTGCCGCCGCTATCCCGCCGCCGAGAAGGTTCGCTTCCTCATGGTCGGCGCCCGCGACACCACCTACGACCACGACCTCGCCGCCCAGCTCGCGACGCTGAACCGGCCCAACCTCGCCGTCGTTCCCGAGAGCGAGGATGCTGCGGCCTTCTACGGCGCGGCCGATGTCTTCGTCTGCTCCAGTTTCGAGGAGTCGTTTCCCCGCGTCATCCTCGAGGCGATGGCGTTCTCGCTGCCCATCGTCAGCTCCGCCGTGCACGGGGTGCCGGAGATCGTGCGCCACGACGAGGAGGCCGTGCTCGTCCCGCCGGGCGACACGTGGGCACTCGCCGAGGCGTTGGAACAAGTGCTCGCCCAGCCCGCCTGGGCCGCCCAGCTCGGCCAGCGCGCCCGCCGCCGCCTCGAGCAGACCTTCACCCCCGAGCGCGTGCAACCGGTTCACCTCGCGCTCGCCCGCGAAACCGCCGCGGTCCAGGTATGACCCCCGGCAGGAGCCAACTCGCCAGCGAAGTAGGAGCCTGCCTGCAGGCGATCTCTGCTCGGCAAATCGCGAACGTCCAGGATCGCCTGCAAGCAGGCTCCTACCTCCCCCAATTAGCGTCGATCAGCGTTCATTAGCGGTTCACCTTCCCCTCCTCCGATGCAGAGCTCCGACTGGCAACACGCTCTCGAGATCCACCCCGCCGACTGGCGCTTTCCCACCGGCAAGTCGTGGATCGCCGGCTGGCTGGTCTCCCGCTCCGGCCGCGCCCCGGCCGATGTGCGCGCGTGGATCGACCACCGTCCCTTTCTCGGCCTCTGCAGCCTGCCGCGGCCGGACGTGCAACAGGCCGTCGCCGGCCGCGCCGACGCCCCCGCCGCCGGCTTCTCCTTTCTTCTCGAGCCGCACCGTGGCGCCCGCCGCCTGCGCCTCGAGGTCTGCGATCTCTCGGGCCACTGGGAGGAGTTCGCCACGCTCGACATCACTGTCGCCGCCGACGCTCCGCCCACGCCCGCCGAGCCCGCTCCGGACTTCGCCGCACTGCTCCACCAACTCCTCCGCGCCCACCGCCAGCACCCCACCTCGCCGCTCGCCGCCCTGGCCGCCGAAGTCGTCGCCGAATCCCGGGCACAGCCGCTCGACACCGAGCCCAACCCTCCGTTCTGGGGCAAACTCGAGGAGCCCGCCGCCACCGGCCGGCTGAAGTACGGCCGGCTCACCGTCACCGGCTGGCTCGCGCACCAGGAACGAACCATCACCGCGCTCACCGCCGTCCTCGACCCGCAGTCGCCGGTCCCGCTGCTGCACGGCCAGCCGCGACGCGACGTCTCCGGCGTCTTCGCCGCTCTCCGCGGCACGGAGCACTCGCAGTTCCTCGGCAACGCCGACCTGCCAGCCGGCCTGCCGCTGCCCGCCGCGCTCCGGATCTTCGCCACCCTCGACAACGGCCACACCGAGCTCGTCTTCACGCGCCGCTTCCGACCCGACATCGTCGCCGGCGCCGAACCGCCGCTGCCGGTCTTCTCCGCCGGCCTCTTCGCCCGCTGCGCCCTCGCGCTGCGCCACGCCACCAAGGCCCAGCAGCTCCCGACCGCCGGTTTCCTCGCCGCCACGCGCTCCGCTTGGCGCACCTATCGAGAAGAAGCTCCACGCCCGAGCGCCTCCGTCCTCCGTCCTCCGTCTTCCGTCATCCCTCCTTCGTCCTCCGGTCGTCCGCTCCGCGTTCTGCTCGCCACGCACAATCTCAACCTCGAGGGCGCGCCGCTCTTCCTCTTCGAGTACGGCCGCTACCTCGCCGCGCAGCCGGGCATCACCGTCCACCTCGTCTCGCCGGCCGACGGTCCGCTGCACGAACGCTTCGCCGCCGCCGGCATCACCGTCGAGCTCGTCGACCTCAAGCCCGCGCTCACCGCCACCTCAGCCGACGCATTCCACGCCGCGCTCGCACAACTCGCGCCGCGTTTCGCCGCCGCCCAGTACGACCTCGTCGTGCCCAACACCATGGTCGCGTTCTGGGGCGTGCATCTCGCGCAACGACTCGGCATTCCCTCGCTGCTCTACATCCACGAGAGCGCACCGGTCCGCCGCTTCTTCGCCCCGCTCCTTCCCGCGGCGCTGATCCCGGAGGCCGAGACCGCATTCGGCTCCGCCGACCGTGTCGCCTTCATCGCCGCAGCGTCCATGCCCGTGCACTCCCGCCACGAGCGGCGCGGCAACTTCCTCTACACGCCGAGCTGGATCGATGTCGCGCGGCTGGAAACCTACCGTGCCGCCAACCCGCGCGCCGCCCTCCGCGCCAAACTCGGCCTTCCCGCCGACGCGCTCGTCGTCGCCAACATCGGTTCCGTCTGCGAACGCAAGGGCCAGCACATCTACGTCCGCGCCATCGCGCTGCTCGAGCGCGAACTGGCCGCCGCCGGCGTTGCGCTGCCGCCGCGCCGCTACCTCATGGTCGGAGGCCGCGAGGGCATCTACCTCGACTCGCTCCGCCACGACATCGCACTGCGCCACCTCGACAACATCGAGATCGTGCCCGAGGTCGACGATCCGTTCGCCTACTACCGCGCGGCCGATGTGTTCGTCTGCTCCAGCTTCGAGGAGGCGTTTCCCCGCGTGCTGCTCGAGGCCGCGATCTTCGAGCTCCCCATCGCCACAACCGACGTGAACGGCGTGCCCGAAATGCTCACCCCCGACGACGCCTGGCTCTGCCCACCCGGCGATCCCGCCCGGCTCGCCGCCGCGATGCGCGGCGCCATCGAGTCGGCCCACACCGGCGACCGCAGCCGGCCAACCCGCGCCAAAGCCTCCATCACCGCCCGTTTCGACGCCCGCACCAACCTGCCGCAGCACCTCGCGCTGGCCCAGGCGACCGCCCGGAGCCGCCACTAGAGGGCTCACTCCCCAGCCATGCCCCAGTCGCTCGAAAACCTCTTTCTCCTCGTCGCGCCGTTCTCGCTGCTGATCCAGATCGCGCTCTGCGTGCATGTCCACCGCACCGGCCGGCCGTACTGGTGGATCTGGATCCTGTTCATGGGCTCGCTGCTCGGCTGCATCGTCTACCTCCTGATCGAGGTTCTCCCCGACATGCGCCGGAACAGCCCGCGCCTCATCCGCACGTCGTGGTTCGTGCCGAAGAGCGTCCGGCTCCGCCGCGCCCGCGAGGTCGTCGACGAGAGCCCCACGGTCGAGAACAAGCTCGCGCTCGCCGCCCTGCTCTCCGACTGCGACCACACCGCCGAGGCGGAGGAGATCGCCGCCGAATGCCCCACCGGCGTCTTCAAGAACGACCCGCAGGTCATCGCCGAGGTGGTCTGGTACAAGCTCGCCGTCGGCAAGCTGACCGAGGCCGAAACACTCCTCGCCCAGGCCGACACCAAGTTCAACCGGACCGCCAAGGCCCGCATCGACCTGCTCCAGGCCCGCGTCCTCCTCGGCCACCGCAAGTTCGACGCCGCCCGCGCACTGCTCGAGTCGCTCGCCGCCGCCGCGCTCGGCGAGGAGCCGCGCTACCACCTCGGCATCTGCCTCCTCCGCATGGGCCGACGCGACCAGGCGCGCGAACTCCTCACCGACATCACCCGCAAGTACCGCAAGGGCGGCGCGCTCTGGCGCCGCGCGGAGAAGAACTGGTTCAAGGCCGCCAAGCAGGCGCTCGCCGAGAGCGCCCAAGCCCGGGCCAACTGAGGTCCGTGGCGGCCGCCGTCGCCAGCGTCCAAAACTGAGACGCACCGGCCCGGGATCGGGCCGAGGTGCCGGTGGATCTTTCCGGATACTTCGCGCTTTTCACCACGACGGCCCCCGGCAGCATGTCCGCCCATCTTCCCGGCCATCCCGACGGGAACCCCACACCCACATGAATCCCACCCGGCTGGTCCAACGCCTTTTCGTCTTCGCCTCATGCGCGATCCTCGGGGGCACCGGCGGTTTCGCCGCGCCAACCGCGCCGCGCACATCCGCTGGCCAGGACAATTCGGGCAATCTGGTCCTGCGCTGGACGGGAGCGAAGGGCCAGTTCTACCGCATCGAGGCCTCCGCTGATCTGTCCACTTGGACGCCGGTACCCGGCGAGTACTCGGGCGCCGGGATCGCCTTCGCCCCTGTCGTGCAGACCGCCACCGGAGCGACCCCGCGGAGATTCTGGCGCGTTGTCGCCGCGGAGAAGAGTTTCTTCACGCTCGCCTATCCTCGGCCGTTCGCCCCCGTCACCGGAACCGCGATCACGCCAGTGCCGGCGACTCTCACGTTTCCCGATTCCCGTTCGCCCCTCGCCTTCACCCTCGTGACCGGCTCCCTGCCCGACGGGCTCGTGCTCGATCCGGCCACCGGGACCATCTCCGGCACACCGACGGTCGCCGGGACGTTCACCGCGACCATCCGCGCCACCAACGGCACGCTCACCGCCAACACCGTCGTCAGCCTCCTCGTCACCCCGCCGCCCCCCTGTCTGGTCGACCTCGGCGTCGCCGACTACTCGGCCGGCGCCAAGGGCCCCTTCCCGCGGAATCCCTGGGACATGACCTACTTCGCCGGCCGCCTCTACATCGGCCAGGGCAACAGCGACAACCAAGACAGCCCCGACACCAACGCCGGCCCGGTGAAGATCGTCTCACTGCAGCCCGGCACCCCGGGCTTCCGCTACGAAGGCTACGGCACATCGGCGACACTGCCCGAGGAGCAGATCGACGTCATCAAAGTCATCGACGGCGCGCTCTACATCCCCGGCCACGACCCGGATCTCAACCAGACCATCCGGACGCTCTACAAACGCACTGCTGAAAGTGAAGTGTGGACACAAAACCAGTCGACCAACGCCGACGAGGGGGTCAGCTGGGGGGTACACTGCTACGACATCATCGGGTTCGGCGGGAAACTGATCACCTCGGGGTATGTCAACGCCGTCTCGGCGGACGGCGGTCTGACATGGGCCGACGCCGGCCTCTCCTTCCGCGGCACCGCACTCTTTGCCGTGGCGGGGAAGCTCTATTGCTCCACTTCGGATGCACTCTGGATCGACGAATATGATCCGGGCACCCAGCGGTTCTTCAGCCGTAATGACCTCTCAGTCCAGTTCTGGGCTCGCTTCATGCCCGGTATCCAGGGTCCGAGTCCGTTCTACGAAACCAAAAATTACGGAGCCAAGATCGTGCGCCCGATCATGATCGGGGCACGCGCGCTCTACCTCGCCGGCTATGAAAGCAGCGATCACCAGACCCGCACCACCGACGTCTACCTCGCCCGTTCGCTCGTAAAAGGCTCCTACGACGTCGTGCGCACCACCCCCGCCGGCGAGGCCCCGTGGGATCTGCTCGCCCGCGGCACCACCGCCTACCTGCTCACCAGCCGCCGCACCACCCCAGCGGGTGCCAATGAGAAGTTCGTCGTCTCCATCTGGCAAAGCACCGCCGACCTCACCGGCTGGACCGCCGTCTGGAGCAGTTTGGAGCTCCCCACCTTCGCGCGCTCCTTCGAGGAGGTGAACGGCGATTTCTACCTCGGCCTCGGCACCGACGACGGCACGACCACCGCTGGCGCCTGGGACCAGACCTACACCACGGGCCTGAAAGCCGACAGCGGCCGCATCCTCTGGCTCCGTCGCTGATGCGCGACAGCCGTCCAGGCGCCTGCCACAGAGTGATTGCCGGCGCCAGGAGACGTGGTATCGATCGCTCCATGATCTCCACCCCGTCGCGCGGCCTCCTCGTCGCGCTCCTCGTCGCCGCAGCCCTTGCCTCCGGGACGTTCGCGGCCGATGGCAACAACCGCTCGCCGGCAGCCGAGAAGGAGTCGGCCGCCGAGAAATCCAAGGCGGGCAAGCTGCCCGCGTTCGCACGGGGCGAATACGTCCCCGCCGGGCTGGGCCCCCGCCAGCCCAAGATCGAGGTCCCGTTTCCCGGCGTCGCACGAGCCCGCTCCCTGCCCAAGGGCCGCGCCGTCCTCGGCGTGCTGATCGATGCCGACAACCGCGTCGTCGATTCCCTCGTCATCTCCTGCACCGACCCAATCTTCGGCAAAGCCCTGCAGGACTATCTGCCGCAGGTCACCTTCCAGGCGGCCAAGTTCCGCGGCACCGCGGTCCCCGCGCGCGCCTCCCTGAGCTACACGTTCGAGCTCGGCGACCTCAACACCAACGTCATGAACGAGGTCTCCATGATCCCCGACAAGATCGGGGCCGGCAAAGGCGCCCAGGCTTCCCACACCGAACGCGAGCTGGACCGTCCGCTCGAGCTGACCCGGCTCGCCCTGCCCGATCTTCCGGCCGGCCTCGCGCCGTCGGGCCAGGCCCCGGTTGAAGTCGTCGTGACCTTCTACATCGACGAGACCGGGCAGGCGCGCCTGCCCAACGTCGAGGCCGCCGCCGACCCGCTCCTCATCCCCGGCGCCGTCGCCGCGGTCTCGCGCTGGACCTTCAAGCCGGCGACGATCAAAGGGCAGCCGGTGGTCGTCTTCACCGCCAAACCGGTCCGCTTCCTGCCACCCGACGGCAAGCCGCGCTGACCGCCGGCCCGCCGTTTCCTCCCCCACACATGAAAGCCCCCCACCGGCTCTCCCTCGCCGTCACCCTCGCCTGCCTCGCCGGCACCGCCGGTTTCGCGGCCGCCCCCACCGCACCGCGCGCAAATGCCGCCTGGGACAACAGCGGCAACCTGACCCTCCGCTGGACCGGGAAGGCCGGCGAGTTCTACCGCATCGAGACCTCGGCCGACCTGCTCTCCTGGTCGCCGTTGCCCGGCGAGTATTCGGGATCCGGTGCCACCTTCGCGCCGGTGGTGCAACCGGCCGGCGCAACCGCGGGCAAGGCGTTCTGGCGGGTCGTCGCCGGGGGCAAGACCTTCTTCACCCTCGCCTATCCCCGGCAGTTCGCCCCGATCACCGGGACCGCGATCACGCCAGTGCCGGCGACTCTCACGTTTCCCGACTCCCGTTCGCCCCTCGCCTTCACCCTCGTGACCGGCGCCCTGCCCGACGGGCTCGTGCTCGATCCAGCCACCGGGACGATCTCCGGCACACCGACCGTCGCCGGCACCTTCACCGCGACCATCCGCGCCACCAACGGCACGCTCACCGCCGACACCGTCGTCAGCCTCCTCGTCACCCCGCCGCTCCCCTGCCTGGTCGACCTCGGCGTCGCCGACTACTCGGCCGGAGTGAAGGGACCCTTCGCCCGCAATCCCTGGGACATGACCTACTTCGCCGGCCGCCTCTACATCGGCCAAGGCAACAGCGACAATCAGGACAGCCCCGATCTCAACGCCGGTCCGATGAAGATCGTCTCGCTCCAGCCCGGTACGCCCGGCTTCCGCTACGAGGGCTACGACACCTCGGACACCCTCCCCGAGGAGCAGATCGACACGATCAAGGTGATCGACGGCGAGCTCTACATCCTGAGCCACGACACCCGGGGGTCCGACTCTGTGCGCAACCTCTACAAACGCACCGCCGCCAGCGAAACGTGGACCCAGTACCAGTCGACCATGCCACAACTCGGCACCGCCTGGGGCGTCCATTGCTACGATGCCTGCGGTTTCGAGGGGAAACTCTTCGTCGGCGGCCAGGCAATCGGCAGCTCGCCCGACGGAGGCCGGACTTGGACCGGGATCGCGCGCACCCCCCGGGTGACGGCCCTCTTCACCATCGGCGGCACGCTCTACGCCGCCGACTATTTCCCGGGGTTCGGAATCCGCGAATACAACCCCGCCACCAACGAGTTCCCCTTCCGCTCCGACCTCCAGTCGAACCATTGGGTCTGGTTCGTCCCAGGAATCCAAGGCCCCGCCCCGGACAAAAGCAGCGCCAAGATCGTCCGCCCTGTCTCGATCGGCCCATACGCCCTCTATCTCGCCGGCTACTCCAGCAGCGACCACCAGACCCGGACGACCGACGTCTATCTCGCACGCTCGCTCAAGGCCGACGCCTACGACGTCGTCCGCACCACGCCCGCCGACGAGCGTCCCTGGGACCTGCTCGCCCGCGGCAACACCGCCTATCTGCTCACCAGCACCAAGACCGGCAGCGGTGCGGCGGAGCGATTCGTCGTCAGCATCTGGCAAGGCACCGCCGATCTCACCGGCTGGACCAGGATCTGGACCAGCCCGCCGCTCGCCACCTTCGCCCGCTCCTTCGAGGAGGCAGACGGCGATTTCTACCTCGGCCTCGGCACCGACGACGGCAAGACCTACGATGCCGGCGACCCGACCTACACCACCGGCGTGAAGCCCGACAGCGGCCGCATCCTCTGGCTCCGCCGCCACTGAGTCGGCCCAAGTCAGCGCACCCCAGCATGAGCCGGTAACGCGAGACGGCGCGGCGCGCTGTGCGTGAATCGCTCGTGCCGCTCGGAGCGGCATCCCCCTTTCGGCTGGGCCGTCGCCGGTGACCAAAGCGTTTCTTATTGGCACCATTAGAGATCTGGTTTGGCTCCGGCATACTCCCGACTGCTACCCGCGTCGGCTACCACCCATTCCACGCATGAAGCTCACTCGTCTTCCTGTGCTCCTCCTCGCGGCGGCCTTTCTCGCCTGCCCGCTCGCCCGTGCCGCCACCGAACCGGTCCTGACCTGGAACGAAGAGGCCCTCAACGCCATCCGGCTCGCGCGCACCCCGCCGCCGATCGCCTCGCAGCACCTCGCCACGGTGCACGCCGCGATCTTCGACACCGTCAACGGCGTCACCCGCACCCACACCGGCTGGCTCGTGCGCGAGCCAGCGCCCGCCGGCATCGACCTCGACGCCGCCATCGCGGCCGCCGCCCATACCACCATCCTCGCCCTCTGGGGACAGGCCGCCAATCCGGAGAACATCAACGCCGCCTACGCTGCCGCGCTCGCCGCCATCCCGGAGAGCCCCGCGAAGACCGCCGGCATCGCCTGGGGCAAATCCGTCGCCACGCGCATCCTCGCCGAACGCGCCAAGGCCGGCCTCGACAAGCCGCTCCCGGGGCCCTTCGCCAGCACCACGCCCGGCAAGTGGCGTGAAACGCCTCCGGGCTTCCGCCCCGCCGTCCTGCCCCACGTCTCCAAGGTCATCCCGTTCGTGATGACCTCACCCGACCAGTTCCGCGCCCCGCCGCCGCCCGCCGTCGGCTCCCAGGAGCACGCCGAGGAGATCGCCTACGTCGTCAAGGTCGGCGCCCGCGACGGCTCTGAGCGCACCGAGTACGAGACGCTCACCGCCCCGTTCTGGGCCGACGACCTCGGCTCCGCCACCCCGCCCGGCCACTGGAACGTCATCGCCCAGGATCTCGCCCGCCGCCACCACCTCGCCACGCCGGAATGCGCGCGCCTCT
>JAEXPG010000229.1 GCA_023447015.1 Verrucomicrobiota bacterium | reverse complement strand
CCTCGGTGACGAGTCCGGTGACGAGCAGGCCCGTGGCCGGATAGAACCAGTCGAGCACCGCGGCGCGGAGCGCCAGCGGGTAGCCGCCCTCGTTGCGCCAGAACAGCGGGGTTTCGCGCAACATGGCCGCCGCGAACCAGACGCAGCCCCCGAACGCCAAGCCGCCGGCGACGCAGGAGTGGAGGGAGGGGCGGATGGGCTTAACCATGGCGGAACGAGAGGAGCAGGGGCCGGGCGAAGAACGCGGCCGCGGCGCCCACCAGCAGACCGCGCCAGACGAGATCGAGCAGATGCGGGTGGCGCGCGGCGGGCAGGCAGACAACGAGGAGGCCGAGGACGGCCGCCGCGACCAGGATGCTCCGGAGCGCGGGACCGTAGAGCCGGACCAGGGTTTCCCGCCATGACCAGCCGGTGAAGCGCACGGTGAGCGGCAGTATCCAACAGGTACCAACGAGCAGCGTGGGCACCAGTGTGCCGATCGCCACGCCGACCACGCCAAGCTTGCGCACGAGCACGAGGCTGAGGACGAGGTTCAGCGTGGCATCGACGAGGCTCGCCCAGAGCAGCCGCCGCTCCCAGCCGCACATCATCAGGACGCGTTTGGCGCAGCTGTTGGTGAGCAGGGAGCCGAGGGTCGCCACGATGAGCGCGACGCCGGTCCAGTACGTGGCACGGTCGACGGTTTCGAGCCCGGTGAGCAGCCGCACCAGCGGTTCGAGGTAGACGAGGCAGAGCGCCCCGAGCGGGACGACGATGGCGGTCGTCAGTTGGGTGCCGCGGGCGAGCAGGTCCACCAGCGCGGCGTGGTCGCGGCGGGCGTGGAGCCGGGCGGCAGCCGGTGTGAGCGCCTCCTGCAGCTGGATGGAGAAGAGCCCGAACATCTCCGAGACCTTGGCGCCCGCCTGGTACACCGCGATCGCGGCGACACCGACGGAGAAGCCGATCACCGCCTGGTCGGTGCGCGCCATCACGACGTTCGTGAAGGTGATCAGGTACGCGACCACGGAGAAGGCCAGCACGCCGCGCACCGCCCCGGGATCGAACAGCCGCCACGACCAGCGCAGGGCGGGCAGGAGACGGCGCGCCGGCACGGCGGCGAGGGCGTTGGGGACCACGGCGGTGGCCGCGCTGATCAACAGGACGGAGGCGAACGGCCAACGCAGCAGGAGCGCCGTGCCGAGCAGCACCACGTTCGCGAGCGTACCGCCGATCTGGAGCCAGTTCACGAGGTCGAGCCGCTGGAGCCCGCGCAGCACCTCGGGAAAGAGGCCCGCGGGGAGCCCGAGCGCGAGGCAGGCGAAGAAGGCGAGGGAGGCGGTGCGAAACTCGGCGGCGCGGTCCGCCGGCACGCGGGACCAGGCCAGGAAGGCGTCGGCGCCGATCCAGCCGGCGAGGAACAAACCCGCGCCGAGCGCCGCGAAGAACCAGAACACGGTGGCGACCAGGCGGCTTGCGGCCGAACCGTCGCCCTCCGCGGTGGCGGCGGCGACGGCCCGCTGCACCGTGAACCCGAGGCCGAAATCGAGCAGCACCGTGTAACCGAACAACGACCACAGCAGGGCGAAGAAGCCGAACTGGACCGTGTCGAGATGCTCGAACGTGAGCCGGAAAAGCAGGAGGCCCGAGGCGAGCCGGAGGAGGGTGCGGAGATAGTTGGTGCCGGTGTTCCGCCAGAAACGGGTCTGCCAGAGGTCAGCGCTCATGGCGGCGAATCGCGTCCCGAAGCTCCTGTTCGATTGCCCCGGTGATGGCGGGCAGGGCGTACTTCTCGGCGACCTCGCGGCGGCCGGTCTCGGCGAGGCGTTCGCGGAGCGCCCAGCTTCCGGCGAGGGCTTGCACGCGGTCGGCCAGCGCCTCCGGGTCCGCGGCCGGGAAGGTCAGGGCATTCTCGCCGTCGCGGAAGAGCTCGGCGCTGCCTCCGGTGGTCGTACCGATGACGGGCTGGCCGGTGGCCATGGCTTCGAGCGGGGTGAGCGCAAACGGTTCGGGCCAGGCTGAGGTGAACAGAAGCACGTCGTTGCGGGCATAGACGGCGGGCATCTCGACCGCGGTGGCGCTGGTGAACGTGACCGCATCGACGAGGTTCGCGGCGACGACCTCGGCGCGCAGGGTCCGCAGGTATTCCGCGTCGCCGTGGCCGCAGATCTCGAGCTGGAAACCGGTTTCGCCGGCCGCGTGGAGCCGCGCCAGCGCGCGGATGGCCGTGAGCGGGTCCTTGTCGGGATGGAGCCGTCCGACGAAAAGGAGCCGGGTGCAATCCTGGCGGCGCGGCCGTGGGCGGAAGCGCTCGGTGTCGACCGGGCAGGGGATCACCGCACCGTGTCCGACCGGCCAACCGGCCTCGGCGGTGGTGTCGCGGAGCGCCTGGCTGCAAAAGTAGATGTTCTCGAAACGAAAACGGGCCCAGCCCGCGAACGGGGCCAGCCGGCGGATCAGGTGGTGCAGGCCCAGCGCGCCCGCGAGCGTGCGGAGGTGCGCGGCGACAGGTCCGCCGGTGTCGCCGTTCCACCAGCGCTGCCACACATCGGCCCGGAGGCTGCGGGCGATCCAATGGTCCGAGACGTCGTAGACGACTGGGCCGCCCCATTGCTGAAGCGTGAGGCAGGTGGCTTTGGAGAGGCCGCCGAGATTCCAGACGTGGACGACATCCGGCGCGAACGCGGCGAGCTCGGCGCAGAGCGCGGCGTGGTTCTGGCGCTCAAGGCCGAAGAGACGCGGGATCGGCCGCCAGGGATGGCCGAAGAAGCCGTGGATGCGCAGCCGGCGCGCGATGCGCCCATCGTCCGCGGCGGCGTCCAGCCCGTGGGTGGAGGTCAGGACGCGCACGGTGTGCCCGCGGGCCTCGAGTTCCTCGACGATCTGCCGGCAGCGTTGCTCGTAACCGCCGATCGAATGCGGCGGGTAGAGGTTGGTGACGACCAGGATCCGCAGCGCGGAACGTACGGCAGGGCGGTGGGGAGCCGCCGTGGGCGCGAAGGCGTGCGCGAGCGGGAGGCGTTGGAGGAGGGCGGTGGTCATGAGGCGGCTCCGGTGGGGTGATAGTGTTGCCAGCCCTGGCGCAGGCCCTGGAACTTTCCGAGGCGCTGGGCGAGGCGGACGGCGGAGGCGTGGGGCCACGCGAGCAGGCGGGACCGATGCAGGCACCAGCGCAGATCGCGCACCCAGTCGCGCAGCGTGCCGAGCGCGATCACGTGCAGGAAGGTGCCGAGGGGGCGGGGCTCGCTGCGGCGCGTGGCGGCCTGGGCGAACGAGTCGCCGCGGCAGCGTCTGTAGGCCTGGCGCAGCGTGTAGTTGTGGGAGTGGATGGCGCAGGAGTCGGCGGCGAAGCCGATGCGCCAGTGGTGGTGGCGCAGGCGGCGCGACCACTCGTCGTCCTCTGCGTACTGGAGGTCTTCGCGGAAGGGCTCTTGGTTCCACGCCGGGCGGTAGACGGCGCAACTGACCATGCTGAAGAAGTGCTCCCAGTCGGCGGATTCGCGGTGGGGGCCGAAGCAGCGTTCGTAGTCGTGGGCGTAGACCGCGTTGCAATCGGGCCGGGGCAGTTGGCGGCTGAAGACGGCGCCGGCCATGGGCGTGTTGTGCGCGCACTCGAGCAGGCGGGAGAGCCACGAGGCGTCGGCCGGCTCGGCGTCGGAGTTGAGAAAGACGACCCAGTCGCCGCGGGACTCGCGCATGCCTTGGTTGAGCACCCGGCCGGGGACGTACTCGCCCGGTTTGAGTTCGATCAGCCTCCGGGGATTGAAGCTGCGGATGATGTCGACGGTGCCGTCGGTCGAACCCGAGTCGATGTGGATGAGTTCGACGCCGCCGGCGTAGTCCTGGTCGTGGACCGCGCGGAGGGTTTCGCGGATGAGGGCGGCGTCGTTAAACGAACGCATAACGATCGAAATGGTGGGGGGCAGCGGCATGGCGGTGGACGGTTGAGATCTCGTTTGGCGGCGTCGGCTAATCAGGATCCGGGCCAACCCGTGTTTTCCGGCGGAAAGCGGCGGCGGAGACTGCAGATGCAATGCGGCGCCGCGCATCTGCGCCGGGCCTGCATTGCAATCGGGTGATCGAAGGCGGGTTTTGCAGTGGAAACGCGCCTTTGCACGAAACGTGCAGGAGCGGTGGCATGGACTCATCCACCGTGTTCCCCGGGCTCCCCGCTTCGGACCTACGCCACCGGTCGCGTGCGGCACGCAGCATCATCCATGTGCCGCGGCGATTCACCGCGGAGGACTGGGGCGGCACGGAGACGGTGCTGGCGGAGCTGCTTGCGCAGCAGCGCGCCGCGGGATGGGCCCCGGAGATCCACACGTCGCTCGCGCTCAGCCGGAAGCGGGAGGAGGTCGT
>JAEXPG010000168.1 GCA_023447015.1 Verrucomicrobiota bacterium | reverse complement strand
GGTCGAAGAACCGGGAGGCTTTCTCGCGCCGCTCCCGCTCGCGTTCGCGGAGCCCACACCGGCGCACGCCGCGATCCTGCAGGGGTGGGGGATTCGCACCTGTGGCGAGCTGACAGCGCTCGCCAAGGGTGAGGTCGGCCAGCGGCTCGGCGTCGCGGGCGTGCAGCTCTGGGAACGCGCGGCCGGCGAGGCGACGCGGCCGCTCCGGCTCGCGCAGCCGGCGCGCAGTTTCGCCGCCGCGTGGGACTACGAGCCGCCGATCGAGTCGTTGGAGCCGCTGCTGTTCCGGCTGCGGCGTTTCGCCGAATGCGTCGCGCTCGAGCTGCGTGCCGAGGGGCTCGCGGCGGAGACGCTCACGTTCACGCTGCTCCTCGAGGATGAGACCGACAACCGGCGCGAGCTGCGCCTGCCCGAGCCGGGCACCGACGTCGATAGCTGGATGCGCGTGCTCCAGTCGCACCTCGAGACGGTGCGCACCGAGGCGCGTGTTGTCGGCGCGCGGCTGGTGGCGGCGCCGGGACGTCCGCCGCAGAAGCAGAGCGGGCTCTTCGACACCGGGCTGCGCGATCCGGCGTTGTTCTGGGACAACCTCGCGCGGCTGGCCGCGATCGTGGGCGAGGGGCGCGTCGGCACGCCGGTGCCCCTCGACACGCACCGGCCCGATGCGTTCGCGGTGGAGAAACCCGCCGACACGGTGCCCGCGCCCGAGGCGGCGCCGGTGCATCCGGAGCGCGGTTTCACGTTGCGCCGGTTCCGGCCGGCGTGGCCGGCCCGCGTGGAGGTGGCGGACGAGCGTCCGGTGCGCGTGGAGTCCACCGGGGTGCGCGACGCGGTGCGGACGGCGCGCGGACCGTGGCGCAGCAGTGGCGACTGGTGGCGGCCCGACGGCTGGGCGGTGGAGGTGTGGCATGTCGAACTCGCGGGTGGCGGGCTCTATCAGCTCGCGCGCAGCGAGGGCGCCGGCTGGAGCGTCGAGGGGGCGCTGGACTGATGAGTTACGAACAGGTGCCTCCGGTGTCTGGATGGTGGGGCGGGCTTTATGCCCGCCAGGGCGGCGTGTGTTCAAATGGCGGGCGTAAAGCCCGCCCCACCGCTGCGATCGGAGGCCCGCGATGAGCGCTGACTACGTCGAGCTCCATGCGCGCAGTGCGTTCTCGTGGTTGCGCGGCGGATCGGCGCCGGAGGCGCTGGCGAAGGAGACGGCGCGGCTGCAACTGCCGGCGGTGGCGCTGTGCGACCGCGGTGGCGTGTACGGCTCGGTGCGGCTGCACCAGACGGCGAAGGAGTCCGGCGTGCGTGCGCTCGTCGGCGCGGAGTTGCCGATGGAGGACGGCAGCGCGTTGCCGGTGCTCGCGGCGTCGCGTGCGGGTTACCAGACGATCGGCAGCCTGCTCACCACAGCGAACCTCCGCGCTGAGAAAGGCGAAGGCCGGGTGGCGTGGGGCGAACTCGCCGCGGCCAACACCGGCCTGATCGCGCTCACCGGCGACGAGGACGGTCCGCTCCGGCGCGCGTGGCGCAGCGCCGGCGACGCCGCGGCGGCCGAGGCGGGCGCGCGGTTGGAGACGATCTTCGGGCGCGAACGGTTGTACGTGGAGCTGCAGCGCCACCTCGTGCCCGGCGAGGAGGTCGAGAACGACACGCTCGTCGCGTGGGCGCGGGCACGCGGGCTGCCGTTGCTGGCGACCAACGGCGTGCTCCACGCGACCGCGGCGGAGCGGTGCGTGAGCGACGTCTTCACGTGTCTCCGCGAGCACACGACGCTCGACCGCGCCGGCCGACGGCTCGCGCCCAATGCCGAGCGGCGCCTCAAATCCGCGGAGGAGATGGCCGCGCTCTTCGCCGACCTGCCCGAGGCGGTGACGAACTCGGGCCGGCTCGCGGCGCGGCTCGACTTCACGCTCGCCGACCTCGGCTACCGTTTTCCCGACTACGCGGTGCCGGCGGGTGAGAGCCAGGACTCGTTCCTGCGGAAGATGGCGTACTTCGGCGCGCAGCAGCGCTACGGCAGCACGACGGGCGCGGTGCGGCGCCAGCTCGAGCACGAGCTTGCGTTGATCGGGAAGCTCGGGTTCTCCGGGTATTTCCTGATCGTGTGGGACCTGTGCGCGTTCGCGCGTGAGCGCGGCATCCTCGTGCAGGGGCGCGGCTCGGCGGCGAACAGCGTGGTGTGCTACGCGCTCGGCATCACAGCGGTCGACCCGATCGGCCAGAAACTGCTCTTCGAGCGCTTCCTCTCCGAGGGGCGCACCGACTGGCCCGACATCGACCTCGACCTGCCCAGCCGCGAGCGGCGCGAGGAGCTGATCCAGGAGGTCTACCGGCGCTACGGCCGGCGCGGCGCGGCGATGACGGCCAACGTGATCACCTTCCGCGGACGCAGCGCGATGCGAGAGGTCGGCAAGGCGCTCGCGCTGCCCGACGACGTGCTCGACCGGTTCTCCAGTCTCTACCACCACGGCGACTTTCCGGAGACGATCCAGCTCGAGCAGCAGCTCGTCACCGCCGGTGTCGCGCGCGAGCACCCGCGTTTCCGCGTGCTGGTCGACACCTGCCGGATGGTGCACGGGCTACCGCGGCACCTCGGGCAACACTCGGGCGGCATGGTCCTCTGCGCCGGCGCGCTCGACCAGTACGTGCCGCTGGAGAACGCCCGCATGCCCGGCCGCTCGGTGCTGCAGTGGGACAAGTCCGACTGCGAGGACATGGGCCTGGTGAAGGTCGACCTGCTCGGGCTTGGCATGATGGCGGTGCTGCAGGAATCGCTCGAGCTCTGCGCGCGCAACGGCGAGCCGGTCGACCTCGCGCGCATCCCCAAGGACGACCCCGCGACCTTCAAGCTCATGCAGGATGCGGACACGATCGGGGTGTTCCAGATCGAGAGCCGCGCGCAGATGGCGACATTGCCGCGGATGAAGCCGGAGAACTTCTACGATCTCGCCGTCGAGGTCGCGATCATCCGCCCCGGCCCGATCCACGGCGACGCCGTGAACCCGTACCTCGAGCGGCGTGCCGGGCGCGAGCCGGTCACGTATCCCGACGAGCGCATCCGGCCGATCCTCGAGCGCACGCTCGGCGTGGTGCTCTTCCAAGAGCAGATCCTGCGCATCGCGATGGAGCTCGGCGGGTTCACCGCCGCGGAGGCCGACGAGCTGCGCCGCGCGATCGGCTTCACGCGCTCGACCGAGCGCATGGAGCGGATGGGCCGGAAGCTGCGCGACGCGCTGCGGCGAAACGCCGTGAGCGAGCCGGCCATCGAGTACCTGCTGCGCTCGCTCGCGTCGTTCGCGCTCTACGGTTTTCCGGAGTCGCACGCGCTGTCGTTTGCGCTGATCGCGTACGGCTCGGCGTGGCTGAAGGCGCACCGCCCGGCGGAGTTCTTCGCGGCGCTGCTCAACAACCAGCCGATGGGCTTCTACTCGGCGGCGTCGCTCGTGCAGGACGCGCGGCGCCACGGCGTGCGGACGCTGCCGGTGTGCGTGGTGCGCTCGGAGGAGCGGTGCACGGTGGCGGCGGCGCACGCGGTACGGCTCGGGCTGCTCTCGGTGCACGGCGTGCGCGAGGCGCCGGTGCGGGCGCTGGTCGCGGAGCGCGCGCGGCGGCCGTTCACGTCGCTCGCAGATTTCCTGCGGCGCACGGATTTCACGGCGGAGGAGCGGCGTCAGCTCGCGGGGGCCGGCGCGCTCAATGTGTTCGCCGGTCATCGCCGCGCGGCGCTCTGGCGCGTGGAGGAGGTGCGCGAGGACGACGACCTGTTCCGCTACGCGGCGTTGCAGGACGACGGCGCGGAGGCGCCGCTCGCGCCGATGAGCGTGCAGGAACGCGTGCAGGCCGACTACGCGCACCTCTCGCTCACGACCGGCGCGCACCCGATGCAGCAGCTCCGCGCGCGTTTCCCGGACCTTTGGCCCGCGGCGCGATTGGCGGAGGCCGAGCACGGCTCGCGCGTGAAGATCGGCGGCGTGGTGATCACGCGGCAGCGTCCCGGCACCGCGAAGGGCGTGTGCTTCATCACGCTCGAGGACGAGACCGGCCTGGCCAACGCGATCGTGCGCCCGAAGCTCTTTGAGGAGAACCGGCTCACGATCAACCTCGAGCCCTCGCTGCTCATCGCCGGCCGCGTGCAGAACGAGCAGGGCGTGATCCACGTCCTCGCCGAAAGCATCGCCGCGCTCCCCGCACCCGACCTCCCCGCGCAGGCCAGCCACGATTATCACTGAGACGTGGAACTCGGAACGGGGAGCGTGGAACGGGAAGGCGGAGTGGAATGAGCTTGGAAGCGCGGAACGCGTTCTGCCGCGCGGCAGAATCTACGGCGCGAGGCGCCGTCCGAGACGGGCAATCTGGAACTTACGAACTCAGGGGCGGGGGCGCCGAGCCCGGAAGAGTGGGATGTGGAAATGGGGAGGGAATCCGAACAGACGACCAACCGGCGAAGCAGGATCTCTTCGGGTTTGGCTGGGGACGTTCTTGGTTCGGCGGGAAACAGAGAGCGGAGCGCCGCAAGGCAGCGAGCCCTCGGATGAGGGGACGGGATGCTGCACTTCTTGGCCCCGCAAACACGCTGGTCGCGTTATTGTCGCGTGATCGCCAAGCGGAAGAAGCTCCGGTTGCGCGCCGGGAGAGGCGTGAGAATGAACTCGAACCGGGCGATGTTGCCCGCGAGCGGCGTGGCGTTCACGCGGAAATCGGTGTTGGGCACGGTGGTCCAGTCGACAAGGTTGGTGCTGTGCTGGAGAGTGAGCCCGAAGTCGTCCCGGGTGCGCGTCAGGGTGAAGGCAAGCGTGAGGCCGGAGCTTGTCGCGGTGGATGTGACCAGTGCCGCGCTGTCCCTGCCGCGTGGGTTGCGGGCGAAGGCGTACTCGAGCAGGTTGCTGAAGCTGTCGGAATCAGGGTCGGCGTAGGGGCCGGAGATGGTGTCGTCGTTCAGCTCGGCGGCGGTGAAATATTCGGATTGGAAGGCCGACCAGCTGCTCGCAGCGGGTCGGGTGCGATGGATCTGAAGCGTGTATTGGCCGAGGCTGCCGTAGCTGGTGTAGCCGGTTGGCGGGTCTGCCATGGGGGAGCCGACCCCGGATGTCGATATCCGCGCGAAATAGGTGCCTGCCGGGACGGTGGTGGAGATCGACGCGCTGGTCATGTCGGTGGGGTTGGCGGCAGCGAGGACGTTGCCCGCGGCGTCGAGCAGCTCGACTTGGAGGTCGGCATTGCCACCGCGGGTAGGGGTGGAGTCGAGGAAAGGCGTGGCGATGAGCGCGATGGCGCCGTTGGCGGCGGAGAAACGGAAGAGGTCGCAGTCGTCGGCGCGCTCGAGCAGCCCGCTGGTGGCCAAGGTCCCGCCCGAGTCGGGTAGGCCGGCCGCAGTGGCGGTTGTTGATCCCGTGTCGTCGGCCAACCGGCCGAGCTTGGCGCCGATGATCGCGAGGTCGTCCTCGGTGTTGTCGGCATCATAGTATTCGCCTTTCGACCACTGGGTGACGTTCCGGTCATAGAGGGTGCAGTTGCCCATGATGGGACACCAAGAGGTGTCGCCGCTGCCGTGGCCCCAGTAGTAGGCGAATTCGGAGGTGCCGTCGTGGGAGAGCCCCAGGTTGTGGCCGATCTCATGGGAGACGACTTCGGCCACGTAGTCGCTGCGCGCGGTGCCGTTGGAGGGCAGGGCGGTGAAATAGATGAAGGAGGGCCGACAACTTGCGTAGCCGGCGTTTCCGAACACGTCGAGGTAGGAGACGCCGCTGGAGGCGGGGTGGGGCAGGGCGACGTTGTTGCGGTCCTTTGAGCGAGTGATCAGTGCGTGCGCGGTCTGGGTGGTGAAGGTGGGTGGCTCCTCGGTGGTGACATCGATATCGAAGGGAGCGTAGTCTTCGGCGACGCGCTGCCAGATTTCGACGATGGCGGTCTGTTCGGCGTCGCCGAAGGTGTTGGCGTCGCCGTCAGTGGCGAAGGGCAGACAGTCGAAACTGCTCACTCCGGTGGCGGTATTCCACAGGGTGCCGGAGACGGTTGCGCCGGTGAAGTCGAGATAGAGCACATTGCTGCTGCCGGGCCGACTATGCCGGATCGGTGGATTGGCGATCGGCACGGCGGCCGCGAGGGGGCTGATCGCTGCGGGGGCGCCCGCTGCCGGACTGGTGGCCGCTGCGGGGGCGTTTGCTGCCGCAGCGGTGGTCGGACGTGGGGTGCTGGCGCAGACGAAATAGATGCCTCCGGTGGGATCGGCGCGGATCGATTCGGTGTCGGCTATGCCGAATGTCGCCTGGGAGAGGATCGCCAGCGCGTGTTCTCGCGCGGCGGGGTCGAGGTGGTCGAGGTCGCGCCGCAGTGCGCTCGCGGTCGGGATGGCATCGAGAGTCACCGGATGTCCCCCGCCAAGCATCGCGGCTGGTCGGGGCCGTTGGCTGGCGGGCCTGTTGGCCGAGCGGTTGGTCGAGTTGTTGGCACCTTCGCCCGGGGACGCCTCGGGGGACAACGCCGCAGGCTGGTCGGACGGGACGGGCGTGTCCGGAGCGATTTTCGCCGGCCCCTTGTGTCGGATGGCGGCGAAGAACAGCAGGCTGATTGCGGCGAGCGTGCCGACGACGGTCAGTTGAGGGCGGATCATGGTGTGAAATTGATGGCGACGGCGTTGATCTGCACGGGGCCTGAGGCTCGGCGGGGGAGCGGCGTGGCCAAGGCGATTAGTGCCGCGAGGCTTCATTTCATGAAGCTTTGAAGTCTCGGGTCGGCTGGAAGGAGTAGAGGAAGTCCAAGTACGTGGCGCCTCTGGAAGAAATGTTCCAGTTCGTGGTGGAAACGGTCGGAGCGGACGGAGACGGTGGCATGGAGCCAACGGCTGCCCTCGACGAGGTTGGGTGCGGCGTGCCCCGATGCAGCGTGTGCGAATCGCTTCGCAGCGTGCTTGCGTCCGGGCTGCAATCGGGGGGGCGGCTCAGCGCATCGTTCAGGACCTGACCCGCGAGCACGTGCGCGCGTGAAGATCGGCGGCGTGGTCATCACGCGGCAGCGTCCCGGCAC
>JAEXPG010000118.1 GCA_023447015.1 Verrucomicrobiota bacterium | reverse complement strand
CGCCGCCACCATGCCGACGCCCACGGCGCCGACCTCGGCCCCGAAACAAGAGGATGCCGCAATCGTGACACCGCCTCCGGCCCCGGCGCCTGTTGCGCAGGCGGACGCCCCGCGCGACTCGCTTGGGCGCGCCTTCGACCCTGCCAAGTTCGCCGCCAACGGCGACGGCACGCCGCGCACGGACTCCAAGGGCCGCTTCTTCTCCAACCGGCTCGGGAAGCCGCGCGCCGGCGCGCCGGCCGCGCCGGGCTCATTCATCCCGCCGGATGATCCGGCCCCGGCGGCTGCGCCCTCGCCCGGCGTGCCGGCGACGACGGCCAAGATCGTTGAGAACGCCACCGCGGAGACGTGCATCGGCCTTCTCCAGACTGCGCTTGTCCTCATCGGCGAGGAAGAAGGCATCCTGTCGGAGACGGAAAAGGACCTGCTCCGTCCGCCGCTGCTCCGCGTCCTCGCCAAGTACGACATCGGCGCCGACGTGCTGCCGGCGGAGGTGGAGCTGGGGCTGGCTGTCGTGGCAATCGTCATCGAACGAATCAAGCGCGGCCGGAAGTTCGCGACGTGGTTCGCGAAGGCCCGCGCCGTCGCCGTCGAGTGGCTTTTCCGGCGGAAGGGAGCCACGATGGGCGCGCAAATCCGCCGGGAGGTTCAGCCGGACCTCGTGGCGAGCCTGTCTGATGAGCTGAAGCGAGCCCAGGACGAACTGGCTGCGCTCCGCAATCAGGGGGGCAAACCGTGATTCTCGCCGCCGCTCTATTCCTCGCGGCGCCCGTCGCCCCGCCGGCGCCGCCGTGTGACCGTCCGCCGATCCCGGTGCGCGCAATGCCCGCCCCGCTCGGCTCGCTCAACCCCGCCGAGTTTGGCCGCCGGCTCTGGCGTCCGACCCGCTCCCGCTGATGCCTCACGCTGCGATCATCGGGCAAACCGATTCCGGCAAGACCTACGCCGGCAAGAGCCTCGCGCGCGCCTTCCGCCGTGCTGGAATCTCGACGCTCGTCCTACACAAGCCGCGCGAGCCGTGGGCGCCGGAGGAGGCCAGTTGGCAGACCGCCGACCCGGCCACCTTCATCGCGAAGTTCTGGCGCGCCAAGCGTTGCGCCTGCTTCATGGAGCTGGCGGACGCGGGTGTCAGTAAGTGGGATACTGAGTTCCACCGCTGCTTTTCGCAGGGGCGCCATGAGGGGCACCGCTGCTTCTTCATGTCGCAGCGTGCCGCATCGGTACACCCCAACGTCCGCGAGAATTGCGCCAGCCTCTACCTCTTCGCGGTGCCGCCGGCCGGTGCGAAGCTCTGGGCTGAGGAGTTCAACGACGCCGCACTCCTCGGCGCCGTCACGCTCCCGCCGCGCGTCTTCTGGTATAAACCGAACCGCTACACCCCGGCCACGCTCCGCCGCTTTCCCCCGCTATGAGCCGCACCCCTGAAGATGACGAGGAGGAGGAACTGAGAGACGCGCCCCGGGAGCCGAAACGCTCCCGGGGCTTCTTTTTGTGGGCGGTGCGGTGCGTTTGGGTGCGTTCCTCGTGGGTCCTCCGCGTAAGTCGCCGGACCGTATCCGAGACATCCGCCTAGCCGTGCTGCAATGTCGTTGGCGTCACGTTCACCACCACAACCGCACCATGAACAGCAAATACCTCGTTTACGCCGGCATCTTCCTCGCTGGCGTTGTCCTCGCCAACCGCGTCAAGGCTCTCCCCGTCGTGGGCGCCTACATTCCGCAGGTCTAACCGACCCGCGCGACCAACCCGCAACCCGCTTCCGCGCACTCACCACCATGCGTCCGAAAGACACCCTCGACAGCATTTCCGGCGTGGCGCCCGGGATGCCGTCCCTGATCACCCTCCAGACCAACCGCCGATATTTCGACCTCGACCTCAAGGCGACGGCGAACAGCACGGCGGAAGGTAACCCCGCCATCACTGACGCGGCGGCCATCGTCGACAAGATCGAGATGTACGTGAATCGGCAGCTGATCCGCAACGTCACTGCCGACTTCCTCATCCGCCGATGCAAGTTCGCGACCGGGCGCACGCCCGGCGCCAACGTCATCCCGATCGATTTCGCGGAGAAGGAGCGTTATGAGAAGCTCGATGAGGAAATTTTGGCTTGGGAGACCTTCGGTGTCTCCGAGTTCAACATCCGCGCCACGCTCAAGAGTGGCATCCTCACCCCGACCCTCTCCGGTGTGTGCTCGTATGACGGTATCCCCGCCACGATCACCACTGGCGCGAACGCCGGCAAGACCATCCGCCGCATCATGCGACAGGACCCGGTTTTCTGGCAGGCTTCCGGTGGCGTGTACGCCATCACCGACATCAAGCCGCAGGGTCGCTCCTTCCATCGTATCTTCCTCGACGGCTTTGACATCACCCGCGTCGAAGTCATCGCCGACGGCGTGAAGGTGTTCGACCGCACCAAGGAGCAGAACGATGAGGACCTCGCCAAGTACGAACTCGACGGCACTCAATTCAAGTTCGCCATCGTCTTCGATGAGCATTCGCAGGTCTTCAACGCCCTTTCGGTGGCGCGCGACCTGATCGTCAAGGTCTACTCCCAATCCGGCGGCGCCCTCACCGGCGTCATCGAGTCGCTCTCCAGCGACTTCAACTGAGCCTTCCCGGTTCGCTGAGTCAAAGGGCCGCCGACGCCGCAGAGCGCGGCGGCCCTTTCCATTTTTCCACCTCTCACCATGACCGCATACACCGCTGCTGAGCCGCCCATCTCCACCTCTGGTTTCTCGTGGGGCTCCTTCGCCGACACCTTGATTAAGGGCGCGACCACTGTCGCCGCCGCCAAGTACCTGAGCGCCGCCCCGAGCGGTACGCAGGTCGCCGCCGCCGCCACCACCCCGACTGGAAGCCTCTACACTGGCACCGCGCAAGTTTCCTCGCCCATCTCGACTCCCGTCCTGATCGCCGGCGGGGCCGTCGTGCTGGGGCTCGTCCTCGTCCTCGCGCTGCGCAAGTAACGCCATGACCAACACCACCGCTTCTCCGCTCGGTGGCCTTGGCGCTGTCGCCGGCGCCACGCCGTGGGGCGCCGTCGCCAACGGCATTGCCGGCATTGCCACCTCCGCAATCCAGTCCGATGCCGTCCCGGTCACGTCCGGCGGCGGGCAGACGCAGATTGGCGGAATGACCATCGGCAGCAAAACCGTGGGGTCTGGTTCGACTGGCGGCACTTCGACCGCGCAGAGCGCCGCGCAGAATCCTCCGGCCTCCGCGTCCGCCGCCACTCCCTCGGTCCTCACCACCCTGCCGCCCTGGACTCCCTACGCCGTCGCCGGCGTTGCGCTCGTCTTGGTGCTGGCTTTCGCGATCAACCGGAAGGGCTGACACCGTGTTCAATATCTTCGGCAGCGACAAGAAGACGTCGACGACGAACACGACGACGTCTTACCAGCACACGGACGAGAGCGCCAACGCCGGCGGCAACAACTCTGTTGCCATCGGCTCCGGCGCGAGCGTCTCGATTCAGACGAGCGACCCCGCGACGGTCGCCCGCGCCCTTTCGACCGTCGACAGTGGCCTCTCCGCCTCCCTCAGCACGGTCAACAACGCCGAGCAACAGGGGACGGTGCGATACCTCGCCAGCCTTGAGGCAATCCGTTCCGACGCCGACGCCTCGCGCCGTTCTGAGGAGTCGGTCCTCACCGCCGCGCAAAGCGCCATCGACAGCAACAACGCCCTTGCCGCGCAGCTCGCGAGCCAGGTGGCCGACAGCAAGAAAGACCCGAATAACCAGACGTTGGAGACGGTGGCGAAGTACGGCACGACCGCATTTGCGATCATCGCCGCCGCCGCCCTCGTCGTCTACGTCCTCCGCAAGAAATGAGCTTCCCCAACACCTCCTTCGTCTTCGATCTGGAGATTCCGCCGGCCGGTATTCGCCCGATCCCTCACCCGGGGGACTTCTTCCTTGTCGTGGAGGCGAACACGACGCTGGAAATCCAGCGCAGCGGTGCGCCCTTCACCCCCTACGAACAAGGGGACTCGGAGACGATGCCTGAAGGCGCGCAGTTCGACCGGCTTGAGGTCAAGAACCCGACCTCCGTCCCGTGCTACGCGAAAATCTTCGTCGGCTTCGGCCGCCGTGGTCAAAGCCGGCAGACGACGATTGAGGCCGCGACGCGCGTCGTTGGGGCTACTCAGAGCCTTGCGGCAAACGGGACCATCGTTGTGGAGCCCGACCTTGCCGCCGGCGATGTTCGGCAGAAAGGCGTGCTCATCTCCAACGGCGACGGCAGCAATCTCCGCATTCAAGTTCGGGATGCCGCCGGCGTCCCGTTCTCGATCATCTTGCCGGGCGAGTCGGGGGCGTTCCCCGTCTCTTGCCCGATCCAAATCCACAACCCGAACCCGTCCGCCGTGTCTGTGTACTGGGGACGAATCCTGTGGACGCTGTGACCAGTGCTCTGGTTCACGCAATGCCAGGGGAAACCGACGCCGACCATGTACCGCCGCCGGCGCGACTCGTTGCCGACGGCGGGCGAATCCGCGTTTGCGGATGCCGCCGGGGCCGGCGGCTCGTTGGTTCTGGAGATTCGCGACGCCCCGACCGCAACGGAATTGTTCGATGTGGGCGCGAGCTTGGCGGCCGGCGAGTTGCGCAACCCACTCCGCTTCCTGGGCGACTTCACGGAGAACTCTGCGGAGGTGTCGGCTGCCTTCGCCGGCGGCTCCATCGTCTCGACCATTCGGCCGGGCAACCCTCAGACCGAATCCGTCACGAATAACTCCGCGCTGACTGCCGGCGCCTTGGTGCGCCAAGTTCGCGACGCCTCCGCCCCCACCACCGAAACCCTCACCGCCTCGGCTGTCTTCGCCGGAGGCTCAAAAGTATGATCCTCGACCAAGCCTTCGCCGCCGTCATCCGCTTTGAGATCGACGCAATCCGAGACGATGCCCCCGATTTCGTCCGCCCGGTCTGCCGCGCCCGGAATATGATTACGGATGCCGGGCTGGATCGGCTGAATAACAACGGCAACGATTTCCTGTCCTACGCTGCGCAATATCGGCTCGGAACCAGCAACACGCCCACCAAACGCAACACGGGGGCAATCACCCTGACCCGGGTTGGCTCGACTGTGACCGCCTCAGCCTCCTTCTTTGAGGCCGCCGACGCCGGGCGCGTGCTGGTGGCTGGAGATAGCGGGGAACTGCGGATCGCCAGCTATGTTTCTGCAACGTCCATCACCGTCTCGACCACTGGCGCGGACTGGTCCGGCCGGACTGGGGATGTGTTTTACGTCACGCGGACCGCGCTTGGGTCCCCGGGGCCGCTCGTGGCGTTCTCGGAAGTGGCCGCCGGCGCCGGCTACAATGGGTATACGTGGGATGCTGGCACTGGGAAGTTGACCACGTGGTGTACCCGTGTCTCTGGAACTGCCGGCGCGGATACGACCTACAAGGAAATCTGTTGGCAGAGTGCATCCGCTGAAGTGTTGGGGATCGCCCTGATTAATGGCGGCGCCGGAGACACCCTGTTGCTCGGCGAACGGTATCGCGTGAAGTTGATCGTTGAGCGGACGGTGGCCCCCTTCTCCCCTACCGCCTCCGCTGACCTCGGCGTCACCGGAATCACCGGCGTTTATGTGTCTTGGGCTCTGGAGGGTGCGCAGTTGGATTATTGGGATTGCTCCGGCACTATCGTCAGGGTGGGCGACGGCTGGGCTACCCCCTCATCCATGACCCAGAATTGCCGACTGACCGCAAGCACGGTGGCGCTTCCGGCCGCCCCGGTTATGGCGGATTATGCATGGACTGGAACGTCTCTGGCGTCTGTCGCTGGCACGTATCGGACGTACACCGCCGGCGACTTCAAGCGCCTTTGCGACTACGTTTTCCCGAGCAATTCCGCCGCCTTCTCCGGCGTGCGGTCGATCTGCTTCGGTGGAAATACCTCCATGAACCGCGAAGCGTTTCGCGGACTGCTCTCCGCCCCCATCGCCAAGGCGCTGGAGGAGAAACTCACGCTCACCCTTCAACGCCGCATCATGCGCGTCCTGTCATGAGTCTTGCACCAACTGAACTCACCGCACTGCGGGCCGTGCTCGGGCAATCGCTCGGGTTTGGCTCGTGGATGATCCCTTTCGACGGGAGCCCCGCCGCCACCGCCGCCTTGTCCGATGCGGACCGGCGCCGGCTCTACGCCGCCATCGTGGCGTGGTCCGAGGGCAACCCGGGCCGGCTCTCCCCCATCCAAGTCTCCGCCGCGCGGAATCTCGCCGCGATGGAGAGCGTGCAGCCGTACACCGCCGGCGATGCCGCCGCCGAATTCTTCGCGGAGTTGGGAGACCAGGCCGCGTCGATCAACGAGAACGTGAACCCGTTCTCGGCGACGAATCGCGCTTGGATTCTCGGCGCCGTCGTGGCTGTCGCCGCCGTCTACTTCTTGGCTCCTGTGGTGATTCAGGCGCTACAATCGCAGAGCCGCGGCCCCGCCGCCCGTTCCAAATGATCGACGAAGACCTCGACTTGACCACGCCATCCGCTGCGCTCCCGGCTGCCGCCGCTCGCTCCGCCGGCCTCGGATTCCTCGTGCTCCTCGGAATCCTCGGCGTCGTCGTCTGGCGCAAGTATCGCCGATGAAAAACCTGATCGCCTCCAACACTCCCGGCGTGCTCCTCGCTGTCGGCTCCATCTCGCTGCCCGGCCTCGCCGCTGTCGCCTCCGGTTTCATGGGCGCCGCGTGGTTTGGCGTGCAAATCTTCATCGCTCTGGAGAAACGCGCCAACGAACGCCGGCGCGCGAAGCAGGACAACCGCGACGCGGAATGATCCCGATTCTGATCCTCGCCGGCGGCATCTGGTATGCCACCGGAGACTGGCGACGGATCGCCGACGGGCGGACCGCTGTCGGGATCGTGCTCGCCAATCACAGCGACGTGTTGGGTGCGATGGATCATCCGACCCTCGGGCCGATTGATTTCCGCTGGGGCAACGCGAAGGAGGGCTTCTGTCACGTCATCACCCGCGCCGCTGGCCGCTTGGCTCGATTCCCGGAAGGCCCCACCGGTGAAACGATTCTCCGCCTCGTGCCGGAAGTCATCGTGAAGGGGAAGTGGCACTCGGAAGGCCCGCGCAAGGTCGTTGTGGAGCACGACGGAATCCGCGTGACGTTGGCCAAGGATTTCCACGGCAAGCCGTGCGCCCACTGGGTGCTGTCGGCCTATGACGTTGACCACAAAAAGAAAGGCAACCGGTGAAGCCGGGGCAATTGGAGATGCCCTCGGCCCTACACGCGGACCGCCTACGTCTACGGCGGCGGCCCGGTGGCGCGGTTGCCTGAGCGCACCCTATTCTTTCCCATGCACTCGTCAATCCGCACCCGCTGCGCCTTCTGGGCTCTGTATTTCGTCCTGCTCTGCCTCGCTGCGTTCTCCTCCGGCTGCACGCTTGGCCGTGCTCGGGTGAAGACCTCCACCGCCTCCGCCATCGCGCCGGCCGATCCTGCCACGCCGGCTCGCGTGCAGTCCGCTGGAATCGAGATCCCGGCCGGCTCGCCCGTGGAAATCCGCCGCGAGGTAGTCCAGGACGCGCCGTCCAACCCCGGCGAGCCGGCGCCGGAACCGCGTGAGGTTGTGACGATCAAGACGACGCCGGCCGCGCCGCTCGTCATCCGCGCCGAGTCCGCTGAGAGCGGCACGCAGCGCGCCCCCGATGCGCGGGCGGAGTTGCGCCGCGTCGACAACGCCGCCCGGGCTCCGCTCCTCTATGTCGCGATTGCTTGCGCCCTCGGCGCCGTCGCCGCCGGCTTCCTGAAGTACCCCACCGCGACGATTGCCGCCGGCCTTGCCTCTGGTGTCTTCTTCTTCGCGTGGCAGTCGGCGGGCTTGCCGGCGTGGCTTGTCGTCTTGGCCTGGGTGCTGATCGGCGGCGCCGTTGCCCTCGTCATTGGGCACGAGGTTGGGGAGCGTCGTCGTTCCGCTGAAGTTGCCCCCGAGCCGGGCCGTTGACTACGGCCCCCGGCGGGGGCAAGGATGCTGCCCGCCGGCTCGTATGCATACAAAACGACGCCGTAAGGCTCCACTCCCCACCCCAACGACGCCCACAAGCGCAATCGACCGCCCGGACAGCTTCTACCTATATCAGCACATCCCGGAGACTGTGCTGGTCTGGAGGGAGCCGAGCGGCCGGCGGAAGTTCATCGTCACGGACTCGGCGTGCCGGATCATGTCGACGCTGGATGATTTCGGCCGGCGTGGCGGCTCTCTCCTCTTCCTTGCCACCCGCGAGCACGTCCTTTCCCCCTCTGGCGTGTTGGCGCTCGGCACGTATCTAAAACCCGGACGGGGCTTGGCGCTCTTCACGCGCGCAAGCCCCGTCTTTTCGCTCGGGAATCGGTATGCGTATCGAGCCCTCAGCGAGTTGCTCGGGCTGGCGTGGCTTCCACTGTCACAGGCTCCGGTGCGGCTGCGTAACTCAGCCGTGCGCCTTCTGCCCGCGTAGCACTTGGCAGGGGTGCACTGATTTGGCCAATACGCTGCCAGAGTTCGGCGGCTGGCCATCGTGAGAGCTCAACAGCGGCGACCGCGATAACCGAGGCGCCGCTCATTTCATAGCGCGAGCCGATGCGGTCCAAGTTGGCGGCTGCTTCATCCGAAATTGAAACGTTAACCTTCTTTTTTTTCATTGGCGTTGATGGGGGCGTTTGCGGGCGAGATGGCACCGATATTCCCCGGAAAAGGGCAATCTGCCACCATAAACAGCTTGCCAAACGACCTCCTTTTCTGCACTACGGCCCTACTCGGGCGCCTTTTTCTTCCAAACGACACAGTGCCTATTGTGCGCGCCTTGCGTGCCAACGCAGCGAGAGGACTATCTGCAATAGCCGGCCGAAATCCGATCAGGTCCGCATTCACACTGGCTGGCTTAAGGCCAGAGCCTCTCCAAACCGGTGTTTCCGGCGCGTCGCGCAACGAACGCTGATCACCAGCCACGTCGTTGACCGGTGCCTTCGAATTGGTTCTACCGCGCCGGTCCCCAGCGCTTCGTGAAGGGATAATAGATGAACAACGGACGCCCGATCGCGTCCTTCGCGGGCACGAAACCCCAGACACGACCATCGGCGCTGTTGTAGGAATTGTCGCCGAGGGCGAAGAACGATCCTTCTGGAACCTTCAGAATCTCGCCGGCGCCAAGAAGGCCGAGGTTCTTCTCCCACGGTTTCTCACCGTTCTTGTAGCCACGGTAAAGCCCGACGCGTTTGTTATTCAGGTCAAACGCCTCCGCGCCCGAGATCGCTTCGCCGTTCCGATAGAGCACCGGTTCCTTGATCTCCAACGTGTCTCCAGGGGCCCCGACCAGTCGTTTGATGTAGTACTGATCCTGGCCGATCCCCTTGATGTTGCCGGTACGAAACACGAACCCCTGCCCCACTTCAGGCTTGAAGAAATGGGTGCTGAACCGGTCGACGAAAAGCTGGTCACCGGTGAGCACATCGAAGCTCAGGGCCACCTCGCCACGCTCAACACGCCGGCCGACTTTCAGAACCGGCACGCGAGCGGAGAACCGCCTGCCGTCCTGGTAGACATCGATGGTCTGCTCGGTGATGCGCCCTTCGCGCTGGAGCGCCGCGTAGCCGTCCTTGCCGCCGATCTTTCCGCCGAGGAAGGTGTCGAGCACCAGGGTGTCGAAATCGAAGTCCGCGGGCACACGGACCTTCACCGGCGCATCGCCGACGTAAAGGGTGTACTCCTTGAGCTGCGTGGGAACCACGAGCCACTTGCGGCCCGAAACAAGAATCGCGCCGGGCACCGACACCCGATCGTCGCGATTGGGCACGATCGGGATCCGCAGTTCGCCCGCAACTGGCGCCATGATCTCGCGGCGGGTGGCGCCGAAGGCGACGAGACGGAACAGCTGCGCCACCGGGCCCGGCGCCTCCTTCGGATCGACGAAGACCTCGTGCTTCATCCCAAAATAGGTCGGCCACATCGAGTTGGTCGGGATCTTGAACGGCTGCACGAAGTACGCGCGGATGCCGAGGATCACGATCGCGGCGGCGAGGAAGAACTCGATGTTGTCGGCCAGCGAGCCCTTCGGGTACACGCTGCCGCCGGTGCGATGGAGCGTCTGCTCCAACGCCTCGACTGCGAGCTTGAGCTGTGCGGCGTCGGCCTTGGCCTTGATCTTCGCCTTCAGTTCCTCGCGCCGCTGCACCAGTTCGCGCAGCTCGGCGTCGTTGAGCAGATCGCGCCGGTAGTCGTAGACCTTGTCGGCGACCTCGAGCCAGTTCTTCGCATCGCGCCGCGCGCGGGCGGCCTGGGTCATGAGGAAGCTGAACATGGAGGACGGGGCTTGCCGACGACGGAGTGAGATCAGGTGGTCTTCAGCACCTGGATGAAGGCCTCGGGCGGGATCGAGACGGAGCCGATCTGCTTCATCTTCTTCTTACCCTCCTTCTGCTTCTCGAGGAGCTTGCGTTTGCGCGAGATGTCGCCGCCGTAGCACTTCGCGGTGACGTCCTTGCGCATGGCGCGCACGGACTCGCGGGCGATGATCTTGCCGCCGATGGCGGCCTGGAC